>JACCYN010000263.1 GCA_013696465.1 Pyrinomonadaceae bacterium | reverse complement strand
GAGCAAGAAGCGCAACGCGCCGTCGAGGGACAGAAGCGCAAGATGCTGATCCGGAAGGAACTGGCGTGGCTCAGGCGCGGCGCGAAAGCGCGCACACGTAAATCAAAAACGCGCATTGATGCGGCTCATGCGCTGATGGTTCGACCAATCGAGAGCGCTAAAGCAGAACTTAACATCGCGGTTGGCGCACGCCGATTAGGTACGAAGGTTGTTGAATTGCACGACGTCTCAAAAGCTTATGGTGATCGGAAATTGCTCGATCATTTCACCCTCTTACTGAAGCGCGACGACCGCCTCGGCGTCATCGGGTTGAACGGGGCGGGGAAAACGACGCTGCTTGAAATAATTACGGAGCGCGTCCGCCCGGATAGCGGTCGCGTCGAGATCGGCGAGACGGTTGTGATCGGTTACTACGATCAGGAAAGCCGCGCCCTGAATGATGACCAAAGGATTATCGACTATGTACGCGAAGTCGCAGAACACGTGCGAACGATTGACGGCACGATGATCACTGCCAGCCAGATGCTCGAAAAGTTTCTCTTTCCGCCAGCCGTTCAATATTCGCTGATCGGAAAGCTTTCCGGCGGCGAGCGGCGACGGCTGTATCTGCTGCGCGTGCTGATGAGCGCCCCGAATGTGTTGCTGCTCGACGAGCCGACAAACGATCTCGACATCCCCAGCTTGATGGCGCTCGAAGAGTATTTGGATGATTTTGCGGGGGCTTTGATCGTCGTCAGTCACGACCGATATTTTCTTGATCGCACTATCAATCAAGTTTTCAAGTTTGAAGGCGACGGGCGGGTGAACGGGTATCCGGGAGACTACAGCGCTTACCTTGAATTTCGTGAGCGCGAAGAAGCGGAAAAGGCGATGGTGACGCGCGCCGCAAGCGACGCGAATGTCGCTAACCCCTCAAAGCCGGTTGTGAAGGATGAGCCTGTCGGTTCTCGCAAACTCACGTTCAAGGAGAAGCGGGAACTTGAGACGCTTGAAGAACGGATAGCCACTGCGGAGATTCGGAAAGCTGATCTCGAACGGCAGTTGAACGCACATACTACCGACGCCGCCAAAGTTCAAGCACTATTTACCGAACAGCAAGGGCTACTTCAACAACTCGATCAAGATATGGAGAGGTGGGCCGCACTGGCCGAGAGGGCTGAAACGTAACACTTAGTCCCCGCACTTAGACCGAAAGTGTCGGCGCGATCCGACTACACCGACCGTTGCGTGCATTTACCCGTGTCTGGGCGGAGCGGCGGCCGCAGGCGGCGGCGTGGGCGATGGTGACGGCGGGGCAGGAGTATAGAAAGCACTGCGCTGTCAACTTCCACTGCTTAACAACCTTGGCAATGTAATTTGGTGGGCACCAATGAGCCGCGCCAACCGTGCCACCGCCTTTTCCAATTCCCTGCGTCTCGATAGGATTACCCTGATGCCCGGCTCCCAATAGATTCGGCGAACATTCAGCAGACACTCACGTCTATGGAATTTCGCGTCGAGCCTTCCCACCAGACGATCACCTTCTAGAATCGGTAACACATAATAGCCGTACTGTCGCTTCGACTCAGGCACGAAGGCTTCGAAGCGGTAGTCGAAGTTAAACAACCTGTGGGCGCGCGCACGGTCCCGCAGCACTGGGTCGAAAGGGCTGAGCAAACGCGTCCTCGCGGGCACATCAGGTAGCCCTCGTAATCTTTGCTCCCAATCTATAATCGCAAAGCTAGGTTTCGGCTTCGTGCCGTCAAGTGATTCCACGAGCACCGGAGTCGTAAGACCAACTCGTACAGCCGCTTCGCACCACGCCTTCGCCTGAACAATCGAGATCGCGTTCCAGAACTCTGCCATCTCTTTCGGCGTCGCAACGACCAGCCGCTCCAGCGCGGTGCGGCAAGCCCATTCGACGTGCTCCCCTTCGGAGGGTTGCGGCGCATTGCTTTGCTCCGGCAAGACCCGCTCGGTTAAGTCGTACACCTTTTGAAACTTCTCACGGCGCGTCACCATCAACTCGCCAGCGGACCAAAGGAATTCCAGCGCCGCCTTCTGCGGCTTCCAGCCCCACCAGGCTGAGGAAGTGCCGCGCCGGTCGTGCTCAAAGTCCTGCGAGCGAAGAGGCCCTTCACGAGCGATGCGTTCACGCACATGATCTATAATCTTGTCCGGTTCCCCACCGATGCGCTCCTTCCACCAAAGGCTGTTCAGGATGCGCTCACGCTCGCGCTTGAAGCGTGGTTTCCAATGAGCAAACCATTTTGTAGGGATGGCCGAGGCGTCATGCGTCCAATGTTCGAAGAGGCTGCGCCCCTGCTCTAGCAACCATGAAAAGTGCTCATGCTTGTAATCATCTAACCGGCTGGCGAGAGTCAGATGATGCGCGCGTTCGACGACGTTGATGGAGTCTAGTTGCACAAAGCCCATCTGTTCGATGAGTTTCTGTAGGGCGGAAGGTGTCGCCTGACGGCACGGGTCTGAGAGCAGTCCCTGAGCATCCATCAGGAGCAGGCGTGCCGATTCTGCCGTAACACCGGGTAAACTCATTTGCACCTTCGTATTCTTTACCGGCAGAGTCTGCTTGTACTTTAATAGCACAATGCCATTGTGTCAGCGAGGACAATGAATAGTGAAGGTGCTTTAACAGAAACAAACGAGGCTTATTTTTAAGCGATGATAAATATACGTGAGCAGTTCGGCGAAATTGACATCTACCTTTTCGACCAACTATTGAAGGGTAGGTTCACCCTCGGCATCAGCATCCTGGACGCGGGCTGCGGGGCGGGGCGCAATCTCGTCTATTTTCTCCGAAACGGTTATGAGGTATACGGCGTCGACCAGAACCCGGAGGCCATCGAGTATGTCCGACTCCTCGCGGCCGAACTCAATTCTTCTACACCCGAAAAGAACTTTCTTGTGTCACCGGTGGAAGAGATGCCATTCGAGTCCGGGCATTTCGATGCAGTGATCAGCAGCGCGGTACTACACTTCGCCAGAGATGAGCAACACTTCAATGGAATGCTTGATGAAATGTGGCGGGTGCTGAAACCGGGAGGATTGTTCTTCGCCCGCTTAACTTCCTCCATCGGCATTGAAAAACTGATCAAGCCGCTGGTAGGCCGCAGGTATTTGCTTCCCGACGGGTCAGAGCGCTTCCTAGTTGACGAGGAATTGCTGACGTCGACGACGGAAAAACTCTGTGGGGAATGGCTGGAGCCGCTGAAGACGACTAACGTGCAGAATCTGCGGTGCATGACCACTTGGGTGCTGCGAAAAGCGGAAGTAGCTTCGTAAGCTTAAACTGTTACGTCGGTTCCTTGCTCCGGCGTCTCACTCTGTAATTCGATTTTTCGATTTGAGCAGGGGACGGGAATCCCGCTCTCGGCATGGAGTGATGAAAATAGCCGTCTGTAAGCACCAGCCTACAGACAGCTATTATTTTCATGCTAAAAATCCTTGCAGACTTTCTAGAAAGATGAAAGACGCGCTATCCGCACAGAGACGATTTGCCATTGTCCCTGCCGCTTCTCGTAGGTGCGTGTGTATCCATAAGTCCGACTTCTGAATCGCCTGTCTTGGTAGCGACCCGTCAACATCGCCCGTCCTGTTACGACTGCCTCATACTCGTTGATAATTTGAGTCTGAACGTCATCAGTGGTGAAGGAGACAAATGAGAAATCCGTGTTGTCGAAAAGCGCGAGGCGTTCCGCTTTAGTTGAGAACCTGCCGTATGGAAATCTAATCGTAAAGTCATCAGCCAAGATACGTTCGAGGGTGGCCGTATCGCGCTCGACATGAGCGTTGATATACTGCCGCTCTACTTCTAACACTTCTTGTTCAATTTGATTGTTTGCGATTGTGTTGACGTAGAAAGCGGTCGGGACGATGGTGGCGGCGATGCCAACGAGAAACGTGGCTAAGGCCGCGACAAGTCGGATGCTGTAACGCTGCATACCTAAATCTCCTTCACATAAGCTATGGAAAAACAAAGTTATCACAGTCCGAAGAGTGGCGGCAAGAGTTTCGCCGGAGCGTTGATAAAAGAGAGGATGAAACTTCGAACACATACGGAACAGAAGGAAAAGACGCAACATCGCTTCAGTTTCGCGTGATTTCATGGAGCATTCCTGTCCTCCACTAAAGGTCAACGGAATCTAAGCAGAAGTTCGGCGTCTACGAGTTTTAACGTCCTGAAGATTTCGGCCTTCGGGGTGCGTAGCTGACGCGGCGCGTTTCTCGAATGCGACCATCGTTGAGTGTGCCTTCGACCATTTCGTAACCGAGCAGCGCGAAGACGCGACCACGCACGAAGAGCGGACGGGCGTTGCCGTACCAGTCCACGCAGGATGCGCGGCAGCCGTCGTCAGAAACTCGCTCAGGTTGCGACGCGAGTTCTCCGAGTTCTGTCAGGCGCAATGAGTCGTTGCGCAAGAACAGAAGCGACGCCGATTGTTCAAACAGATGCTCGTAGCCGGGGCGGCCGGGCGCGCGGACGGGCAAGCCGAGCAGCCCGGAGTCTGAATTCTCCGCTTTGTAGAAGAACCCGTGACTGCGCAACTCGCCCTGCGATGCCTCTCTGCGCGTGTAGCGATGCGCGACTTCAGGGCGCTCGCCGAGGCGCACCGACGTGAAGTGCAAGTCGCGCCCGTCAGTTCCCACAACCACCGCGTCCTTACCCATCACCTCGATGCGATCCACGCCGTGCGCGAGCGAAAGCTCAGAAGCGTCTTCGCCTCTAGCCCAGCGCACCGCGTACAAGCTCGACCCGCTTCTTCTCTCTGGCAGTCCCCAACCGCTGCCCGTGCCGTACAGCAGTTGATCTGCGACGAAACGGTTTTGAAATGTGTAACCTTCCGGCTTCGGAAGTTTTCGATAACTTGAGCGCGGCGTGGCGTCGCTGCCGTCGGAGAAACTCCCTAGCGGCACGCGCATCAGCGCCACATCACCGGCAGCAACTTCCGCACCCCACATCCCGTCGCCGATTGCTTCGGAACGCACCAGCACGTTGAGATGATCATCCTCGCTCTCCAAGAACGAAAACTGATCCACAGGACTGCCCGACGCGCCGAGCGCACTTGGCGCAGAACCGTCGAGCGGCATCCGGTACAGCATTGAACGGGCGCGCGTCTCGTTTTCCTCACGCGCCCAATCGCGCGTCCAGACATAAACAGATTCCGGCGATACATAGAACACGCGCCCCGGCGGGCCGACGACAGTTGTTCCCTCGCACGCCATCTCGCCCCGCGCGAGATCGCAAACAGTCACGGTGTGCAGCGCCAGCCCGTGGGTCGCGTTGACGGGTCGCTCCGAACGATAAACGCGCGTCGCCGAAACCACGGATCGAAATTCATTCTTCCCTGCCCCTTTACGCCATTTGCGAATCGCGGGAAACGACTGCGAATGATCTCTCGACTCCAGAGATAAATACGACGGCGTGTAGAAGACGAGCTTGCCGCCGACAAGTCGGCTCGCGTAATTACGTGAAGAGTAGTAATCATTTGAGCGCAGGTGATAGGTTGAGCGGTAGCTGAGATCGCCGCCCGCGTCAATGCGGAACAAATTGATTTCCGTGCCGCCGCGCGCGTAGCTGTATCCGATCACAATGACCGTGTCGCCGGAGATGAGCATCTCGTCGTACCAATCATGGCGCGGGTCAACGTCCGGGGCGAACGCATCAACGGACGAGACGGGTTTCAACTCGCCGTCGCCAATCGCAATTGTGAACAAGCGTCCGCGCCGCAGCACGACGAGGTGATTGCCATGCAGCTTAACGATCCCGCCTTCGTCAACACCTGCGTGCTGCACATTCGTAACCGATTCAGCAGCGTCGGCAACCATTGAAGCTGCGCCCGCGGTGTTTGTTTGAGCGTTTGCTTGAGCCTCAGACCTCGCTGGTGATTTCCGCTCCCGAAGAAGCCGCTCACGCTTCTGCTCTTCCGCAAATTCCCGGAAAAAGCTTGCGAGTTCCCCCTCTGAGCGAAACGCGCGCATCGTCTTTTTAGTGGATATGTTACGAGAATTTGCCTGCGAGGAAGGCGCATCGCTGACGGGCGCTCCTGCACAACCGCCGATAATTGAAATGACGAATACTGTTGCGGTTAAGGAGAAGATTTTGATTTTCATAAAGTTGACCGGCGGCGCCTCAATTTGAATTTGTTAAGACCCAATACATGGAACGGCGTTGCCGGGGAAAACTTGCGCCCGCCGACTTCGCCAAGTCAACTTTTATTCTTCTCGGATGGGGATAAACAGCGCGGAGAAAATTAACACCGGGATCGGTAGCGGAAGCAATCTTAGTAGGGCGACACGGAGAGACAGTGACTCAGCGGCTTGAGAGTCTGGGCGATGGTCTGCCGATGTGGATGTGCGGGCCGGTGGCCGCGCCCGGCACGGCACCGCGGAAGGCTTGATAAGGGATTCGCTCTTTGCGTAAGAACTCTATCAACGCTCGCCCCTCGCGGCTGTCCGGGTGAAGTCCCACGTCCATCGAGTTGCGGTGATCGTAGCCCCAGTGCGTGTGTAGCACCGATTGCCCGAACGCCGTCAACGGCAGATGGCGGCCGAACTTAGTTGCAAAGAAGCTCTCAACCTTTCCCGCATCGGCTATCGTCCAATTGCCAACTCCGCGATCAATTTCAACAAGGGGCTTCGGTTTCGTTTCAGCTTCTCGTTCGATGCGCGCGACCCGCGCGCGATCAATGAAGGTTGAAAGGTTGCCGCGCGTGTACCACACGCCTTCGGCTCTCTCCATCACTTCATCAACCCCGATGCGCCCCCCGCCGACGAGATAAATCCAGATGGGTTGTTTCTCCGGTTGAGGCGACGGCGCGGCGACGGCGTTCGATTCCGGGGTGGAATTACCTGTTTGAGTTATTGAGTTAGTTTGAGGAGTATTTTGCCCGTCCGCTCTCACCTCGCGTCCGGTTTGCCCGAAGACCGAAGAGACGGCGGTAACAAAGATAAATGCGGTGAAGATAAAAGAAGATGTTAATTGCATAATGGTGAGCTTCAAGGAAGGATGCGCCGGAGTATCGCGCCCGACTTATACTTTATGGAAATTCTTTTCAGCCGTCAAAGAAGTTGACGAAGATGAGGAGCAATAATGGCAAAACATTAGGTTTTATGACGAAAGATTTCGCGCTGTCGGTCGGTTAATTCCCAGACAATGAGACGCTTAACTTGCGTAGCGAGGCTTACGCCCCACGGAAGATTTCATTAAACAGGCGCGCCTTGCTTGCAAGCTTCCCTCTTGATACGACCGCTTAACAACTTTTCATCCAACTTGTACATTGGTATTCATCATCAATATACTTGGCTCGCAACTGTTCTGTATTCTTCCACGTCGGTTGCAGGCGTGGTGAAACTTTAAGGATTAAAAATAATTATGCTCATGCGCGATTTGGTCACGTGCGGCCGCGTGCTGCTATTTGCGATTTCGATTACCGGACTCGCCATCGTTATTATTGTGAAAAATACAAACGGACAGAACACCCCAGCCGTTCCCCCAACTACGGCCGAAGCTACCGTTCCGGCAACTCAAAATCCGCTTCTTGCTCGATGGACAGGAGCATACAGCGGCGTGCCCGCGTTCGACCGCGTTGAGGTCAGGCACTTCAAACCTGCGCTCGAAACGGCAATGACCGAAAACCTCTCCGAGATCGAGCGCATCGCGGCCGACTCCGCCACGCCGTCGTTTGAGAACACCATCGCGGCGCTGGAGCGCGCTGGAAGCACCCTCGACCGTGTGACGACCGTCTACGGCGTCTGGAGTTCGACGATGAGCGGGGCGGAGTTTCAAAGCGTCCAGCGCGAGATGGCGCCGCGACTCGCCGCCTTCTCCGATCAGATCACACAGAACGAGCGACTCTTCCGACGCATCGAAGCTGTCTATAACTCGCCCGAAAAGACGCGCCTGACGCCGGAGCAGCAGCGTCTGTCGTGGCTTCACTACACCAATTTCGTCCGCGCCGGTGCGCGACTTGATGGTGAAGCCAAAAAGCGTTTGTCGCAAATCAATCAGCAACTAGCGAAGCTCTACACGCGCTTCAGCCAGAACGTGCTTGCCGAGGAAACCGATCAGTTCCTTGTGCTCAAGAGCGAAGCGGATTTGGCCGGGCTTCCGCAATCGGTGCGCGCTGCGGCGGCGGCCGAAGCCGCGACGAAGAAGATGCCGGGCGCGTGGGTGATCTCCAACACGCGCTCATCAATCGATCCGTTTCTCACTTACTCAGACCGTCGTGATTTGCGCGAGAAAGCGTGGCGCATGTTCGTCAACCGTGGCGACAATGGCGGCGAGCACGACAACAACTCAATCATCACCGAAATTCTGCAACTCCGCGCGGAGCGAGCCAAGTTGCTCGGCTACCCGACGCACGCGCATTGGCGGCTTGAGAACGCGATGGCGAAAACTCCCGAACGCGCCGTTGAACTAATGGAAGCGGTTTGGAAGCCTGCGCTCGCGCGCGTGCGCGAGGAAGTCGCCGACATGCAGGCGCTCGCCCGCAAAGAAGGAGCGGACATTAAGATCGAGCCGTGGGATTATCGCTACTACGCCGAGAAGGTTCGCAAGGCGCGCTACGATCTCGATCAGAACGAAGTGAAGCAGTATCTCCAGCTTGAGAAATTGCGCGAGGGCATGTTCTGGGTTGCTGGTGAACTCTTCAATTTCAACTTCGCTCCGGTGACGAACATTCCTGTTTATCACCCGGACGTTCGCGTGTGGGAAGTGAAAGACAAAACGACCGGGCGGCACGTCGGGCTGTGGTACTTCGACCCTTACGCGCGCGCAGGCAAACGCTCCGGCGCATGGATGAACGCTTACCGCAATCAAGAACGATTCGATAGCGAAATTACCACCATCGTTTCCAACAACTCGAACTTCGTGAAGGGCAAACCGAATGATCCGGTGCTCATCTCTTGGGACGATGCGGAGACGCTCTTCCACGAATTCGGCCACGCGCTTCACGGTCTCTCATCGAACGTAACCTATCCTTCCCTTTCAGGAACGGCCGTCCCGCGCGACTATGTTGAGTTCCCATCGCAACTCTTAGAACATTGGCTCTCGACGCCGCAGGTGCTTCAGCGTTTTGCCGTACACTACCAAACCGGCAAGCCGATCCCGCAGACGCTCGTTGTCCGCATCGCGCGCGCCTCAACCTTCAACGAAGGCTTTGCGACGACCGAGTATTTATCAAGCGCATTGGTTGACATGAAACTGCACCTCGCCGGAAACCAAAAGATTGACCCGGACACCTTCGAGCGCAAGACTTTGGACGAGCTAGGGATGCCCGGTGAACTCGTGATGCGCCACCGCACACCGCACTTCGGGCACGTCTTCGCCAGCGACGGATATTCGGCCGGATACTATAGCTATCTGTGGTCAGACGTGCTGACCGCCGACGCATATGGAGCGTTCGCTGAGGCGGGCGGCGCGTATGACCGGACGGTGGCGCAACGCCTGCGCCAGCACATCTTCTCAATCGGCAACACCATTGATCCGGCGGAAGCTTACCGCCGCTTTCGCGGGCGCGACGCGAAGATTGACGCCTTGATGCGCAAGCGCGGCTTCCCCGCACGGGGCGCGGCGGCAGGCGGCAGTTCCGCGCCGTCAAGGACGAGCGGAAAACGGCAGTGATTCATTTAAGGAACGCGCTGTGATGTTGATGAAGTGTTCGACATGGAGCGGCAATTGTTATTGCCGCCGTGCCGAATCGGAGAGTAGCAAAACAGCGATCAAGGCTAACCGTAAATTTACGGTTAGCCTTGTCTTTATCTAAAGTCTTTGATCAAAATTACGTCTCGCGTCTCCGTCCCGCGCGCGCAGGCGAGTTGTTTGCCGTCACGCGACCAATCGTAAGCGAAGATTTGCCCTGTCCTGAAGTTCGTCAAACGCTTCGGACGCCCGCCGTCCATCGGTTGAAACCAAACATTTGAGACGCCCTGTTGAGCGTCAAGGTAAGCGAGGGCATCCGCGCCCGGCGACCAACGAATAATCTGATTGTAAGGGCGTGGTATGTCGAAGATTTTCAAGGGCGCGCCGCCTTCCGACGGGATGACGGCGATCTTCCACGGCGAGGTTTGTGCATCTCGATAGACGCAGGCGATCCATTTCCCGTCCGGCGAGATCATAGGCTTAAGGGAAAGCTTGTCGGTTAATTGCGCCGCGTCTCCGCCGTCTGCGGGCACGCGCCAGAGCGTCAGCCTGTTAGCCGTGCCGACCGAGGTGTAAGCCACCCAGCGACCGTCGGGCGAAGTTGCAGGCCAGTTCGCGCCGGAGTTTGTTAATGGCTTGGCGTCGGAGCCGTCAATTCCCATTTTCCAGATGTCCGGCGCCTCATTTTTATTTCTGACGAAGAAGATGCTGCGTCCGTCGGGCGAGACGACGGGCGTGCGCGTAAGCTCGGCGGAATCGGTGAGCTGCTTGGCTTGTGTCCCGTCCGCTTCCATGATCCAGATGTCCGGCTTGTTGCTTGCCATCGAGCCGTAAACTATCCGGCCGTCCGGCGTCCAAGCGACTCCGAAATAACCGTCATACCTGCCGGAGGAGATTTGCGTCGCTTGGGCTTCGTCCGCTCCGGGCGGGGTCGTCCAGACGTTTGAGAGTTGATCGAAGAGCACTGTGACGAGCGTGCCGGAGTCGGCCGTGATCCCCAGACTGTGATAATCGTGCAAGTCGTTTGTGACGCGCCGCAGTTCGCCGCCCGGATAAGAGATTCCCCAGAGTTGAAACGAGCTGCTGTTCCCCTCGGCGGCGGACAAAAGCAGCTCGCTCGAATCTCCGAGCCAAACCAAACCGTCGAGATTGCGCCACCTCGGTTGGGCGAGCGTCGTTTCCCTTCCGTCCGCAACGCTGATCAGTTCGACGCCGAGCAGACCGCCGCTATCAATCAATCCGGCGCCGACGGCGATAGTTTTTCCGTCGGGCGACCACGAGGGGCCGCAAAAGGAAAATGAGTTTGGGAATTTGCGCGCGGCGAGTTGGCGTTCGCCTGTGCCGTCCGCACGGGCGATCATCAGCACATCTTCTTTCTGCACGGGGTGGCGACGGACGAATGCCACCTCGCGGTCGTCAGGCGAGAGGGCAACGGGGCCGTCAACATTCTCCACAAGTTTGTGCGGCTCTTCTCCGCCCGCCGCCGACACTCCGTAGAGCACGCCAATCGTACTGTTCTTTTCTTTCACGACGTAGTACATGCGGTTTCCGTCGTGCGAGAAAGTCACTCCCCAGTAGGCGACCTCGGCGGGCGAAACGATCTGCAACTCGCCCGGCGCGCCGACCGCTTTGACGCGCAGGCTGAGACGCCCCGCGTCCGCCGCGACATGGGCGACGCGCTTGCCGTCCGGTGAGATGGCGACGACATCACCGGCCTTGCCGGTCGCCGTCAGTCGGTCGAAGCGCATGTTACGCGACGACGCGCTGCGGCGATTCACTTCGGGCTGGCTTTCACCCCACAATCCGTAAAACCCGACGACGAAAATTGATGCTGCGAGGATGAGCGCGCCGAGCAGGAGAAACATTCCGCGCCCGCCGCTAACATTTCTCCTGCTCGCCGTCTGTACATGAAGCTCTTGGGTTGGCTGCTCCGCGCTCGCTTCATTCTCAAATCGCGCGCTGACGTTTTCCCACCGCTCAGCGACCGTCGCGTCTTGTGCGTGGCTGACGAGGCGCAATTCTTCCAGCAGTTCGGCCGACGATTGCTGCCGATCTTTGGGTTCTTTGCGAAGCGCGCGATGCACGAGACGCGACAGTGAAGCGGGCAGACGGGGGACGAGTTCGTTGAGAGGTTTCGGTTCGGCCGTCAGCACGGCGGCGAGCGTGTCCATGCTCGTCGCGCCGCGAAAGGGCGGCGTGCCCGCCAGCATCTCGTAGAGCAACACGCCGAAACTCCAGATGTCCGTGCGTTCGTCAACCTCCGTGCCGCGCGCCTGTTCAGGCGACATATAGAGTGACGTGCCGAGGATTATTCCCGGCTCCGTCGCGGTGCGATCAGTTAAGAGGTTACCGGGCGCGGTTGCGTGTGCATCTTTGTGCGCGGCGAGAATTGGTTTGGTGAGTTTCGCCAACCCGAAATCAAGTATCTTCACCCGCCCGTCGCGCCGCAGCATGACGTTCTCCGGCTTGAGGTCGCGGTGTAGCACGTTGCGTGAGTGCGCGGCGTGGAGCGCGTGGGCGACCTGCCCGGCGATGTCCATCGCCTCGGTTAAAGATAAAGGTTCTGCGAGGCGCGCCCGCAGCGTGATGCCGTCAACGTATTCAAGCGTGATGAACCAGCGTCCACTTTCCTCTTTGACGGCGTAGACTTGCGCGACATTATCGTGCGCGATGAGCGCGGCGGCGCGGGCTTCGTGCCGAAAACGCCTGACACGCTCCGGGTCGTTAGTCACGCCTGCGGGCAACAGTTTGAGCGCCACCTCGCCGCCCGTCTCCTCGTCACGCGCGCGGTACACTTCGCCCATCCCGCCACGCCCGATGAAATTCAAGATCGTGTAATGCGAGACGCGCTCGCCGACGTTTAACTCGGAATGCGCGCGGACTAAAACGGTCAGACCGAGCGTGAACGCAGGTTCTTCGAGAAAGTCTTCCGTGCTTTCGTGCGCGGCTAAGAGTTCCTCCAACTCGGCGCGTAACTCCTTATCCGCGCCGCACTCGTGGCGCAGGAACGCCGCCCGCCCGCCAGCGTCATGCTGCAACGCAAGGTGGAATATGTTTTCCATGCGACGCCAGTGTTCGGCGACTAAATTTGATTCCTCTTCAATGTGGTTCATCGTTTTGCCAGCAACTTACAGGAGACGTTCTCAAGCGCGCGACGCTTAATGTTTATTGCGCGCCGTTCATTAAGACCACATAGCTGTTTTGTCTGCCGCGCGCGAGCGCGAGCCGCTTGCCGTCAGAAGAAAAATCGAAAGCGTAAATTCGCTCGGACATGAAGCGCGTGAGTTGACGCGGCGCGGCAGCCGCGTCAACAGGGTGACTCCAGAGATTATCCACGCCGTCTTTCCTGACAACGTAAATGATCGCTTTGCCGTCGGACGACCAACGCAACGGCACGAACAACTGCGCGCCGTCCAAGGGCTTGAGCATTTTGATGTTTGCGTCGGGCGCGCCTGCGAGCGGATAGATGCCGATGCGGAAAGAAGCTTCAATCGTCTCGCGGTAGGTCGAAGCGACCCATCCGTTGTCCGGCGAAACGGCGGCGCGCGTCGAAGGTCTGGTGGTTAACTGCACGGGCGCGCCGCCCTCGATTGAAACTTTCCACACGGCGGTCGGATCGCCCGGAACGAAGCGATGATAAACAATCCAGCGACCATCCGGCGACACTTGCGGGTAATACTCGCCGATGCCGTTCGTCAGCCGCACGGGGTTGCCGCCGTCAATGCCAACGCGCCACAAATTGTAGACGCCCGCGCGTTTGGAACTAAAGACGATGTAACGATTATCAGGTGAAACGTCCGGGTCGGTGTCGAAAGCCGGATTGAAAGTTAGTTGCCGCGCGTCGCTACCGTCCGCCGCCATCGTCCAAATCTCCAAGTTGCCGCTCGCGTCCGAGCCGTAGACGAGGCGGTCGTCGGGAGTCCACGCCACGCCCTGCCGGTCATTTTTGCCGAAAGACACTTGACGACCTTGCGTTTCCAGCTTGCCGTTTTCCGCTCCTTCCAGCGTCCAGATTTGCGCTGTGTCTTCGGCCGCGACCGTTACCAGCGATGCGGCGTGGCGCGCGATGCTGATTCCGGCATAATCATAAAAATCGTTCGTCAACGGCGTGACCTCGCCTTGCGGATTGGTGACGCGGTAGAGATGCTCCGCCGTGTCGCCTTCGTCCGCCGCCGTCATCACAAGCGATTTGCTGTCGGGCAGCCACGCAATTTGTCTGATCTCGTGGCGGGGTTGCGCGGTCAGTATTTTCTCCGTCCGGCTCGCCACGTCAAAAAGAACGACGTGCATCAGGCGTTTTCCGTCGCGCGTCCCGGCGGCGAAAGCAATCGTTTGTCCGTCGGGCGACCACGACGGCCAACCGTCATGCGAGATGAATTGGGGGCGCGTGCGCTCGACGAGCGTTCTCTGTTCGCCGCCGTCAGTATTGGCGATGATCAGCCGCTCGTAATCGTCAGCGACGACGAGGTAAACCATCTCGCGGCCGTCGGGCGAGAAAGAGACGGGGCTATCAATCTGCGTCGCCAGACGCTCAGGCGCGCCGCCCCGTAGGGAAACGCGATAGAGCGTGCCGGAGAGACTCTCCTTCTCATACACGCCGTAGTAGAGCGAGTTTCCGTCAGGCGAAAACGCCATGCCGACGCCGCCGAAATCATTCGTCGGCGAAGGCTCAACGATTTGCGTCGTCGCGCCGCCGTCAATCTGCCGTACCCAGATGCCTTGCCGCCCGGCTTCTTCCACCGCGAAAGCGAGCTGTTTCGCATCCGCCGAGATCGCCGCGCTCACGGCGCGCCCGGAATGCGTGATGCGCGTCAAACTCAGAGGAGTCGGCGGGGCGTTGGCGGCGGGCTGGGTGTGAGTGGCGACGCTGTGCCTAAACTGATTGACGTATAGGCCGACGCCGACGAGCGACGCAACGACGGCGAGCGCGATGACAATGTTTCTTAGTGTTGCGAATTCGTTTCGCGGCGACAGCAGCAACCGTCCGGCCGCCGTCGAGGTCGCAGGCGATTCTGCGCTCTTCACATTTTGGATCGTCGTATTCGCTTCGTTGCGCGCCGCAAATTCTTTCAGCGCGTGTTGCAGATCGGTGTGCATCTCGGCGGCCGTCCGGTAGCGCGCCGCCGGATTTTTACTCAGAGCGCGTCGCAGCAATTCGCGCAAGGAAGGGTGAAGTTTTGAGTCCGGCTCGATCAGTTTGGGCGGCTCGCTCTTGAGAATCTCCGCGATGATGTCGCTGTTCGTCAGCCCGTCGAACGGGGGCGAACCGCACAGCATCTCGTAGAGCACGACGCCCAGACTCCATACGTCCGTGCGCGCGTTGACAGGAAGGCCGCGCGCCTGTTCGGGCGACATATACCGTGTCGTGCCGAGAATTAAACCCTGCGTGGTGGTGTGGTGATGTTGCTCTTCCTCGCCTTCGGTCGCGGCGTGCGTCGGGTTTAACTTGGCGAGACCGAAATCCAACACTTTCACCAAGCCGTCCGGCCGCACCACGATGTTCTCAGGCTTGATGTCGCGATGGATGATGCCCGAAGCGTGCGCTGACCCCAGCGCGGCGGCGACTTGGGCGGCGAGCTTCAAAGCTTCAACGGTCGGCAGCGGTTCAACGTCGCGCAAGCGTTTTCGGAGCGTCACGCCTTCGACGTATTCCATGGCAATGTAGCGCTGTCCGTCAATCTCGCCGACTTCGTAAATGTGCGCCACCTGCGGATGAGAGATCGCGGCGGCGGCGCGCGCCTCCTGCTGAAAGCGTTCGTTGAGTTTGCGGTCGGCGGCGAGGTGGTCGGGCAGCAGTTTGAGCGCGACTCGGCGGCCGAGCCGCGCGTCGCGCGCGAGATAGACTTCGCCCATGCCGCCGCGCCCCAGAAGTTCAAGGATCGTGTAGCTGCCGAACGCCTCGCCTGCGCTCAAGAGCGGGCGCGCGTCGGTTAAAATCCTTAAGCCGAGATTGAAGTCGGATTGCGCGAGGAAGTCGCCGGACTCACCCTGCGCGGACAGCAGCGATTCGACTTCCGCACGCAACGCTTCGTCCTCGCCGCAGGAGGACGAGAGAAACTCGACGCGCTCGGCAGGCGGGCGCAGCAGGACGGCGTGATAAATTTGTTCGATCTGTTGCCAGCGCGCAGGATTCATTACTATGAAACGCTCCATTAGTAACGCGACAAACGGACGACGAAACTATCTTCATCAATCGAGAAAGCACCTCTCCGAAAATTTTCACGCGCCGCCCATCTCGCGCCGCAGCCACGCCTTCGCCAGATTCCAGTGGCGCATCACCGTGATGGGCGCGACTCCCAACGCTTCGGCCGTCTCCTCGACGCTCATGCCGCCGAAGTGACGCATCTCGACGATCTGACTTTTCAGTGAATCTATCCCCGCGAGGCGTTCGAGGGATTCGTCCAGCGCGACGAGTTCGGCAGACTTCTCCGGCGAAAGCGCAACTGCATCGTTTAGTTCGATGCGCGCCGCGCCGCCGCCGCGCTTGTGCCGCAGGCGACTTCTGGCGTGGTCAACGAGGACGCGGCGCATCAACTTCGCGGCGATGGCGAAGAAGTGCGCGCGGTTCTGCCAGTGTACTTCTTTCTGTTCGCTGATCTTAAGGTAAGCTTCGTTAACGAGCGCGGTCGGCTGCAAGGTATGGTTGACACCTTCGCGCTGCATGTAGTGATGAGCCAGACGGCGCAGCTCCGCCTCAACGAGCGGCATCAATCTTTCCATTGCAGAAACATCGCCATCGCTCCACGCTGCCAGCAGTTCGGTGATGTTCTGCTGCGATTCCGTAGTGCAAGTTCCTTAAATTCAATTTCAAAGCCAGAAAAACAGCGAACTTATAGCAGATTCCCTTTTTTACGCATAGAGAAATTTGTGTGAGATAAATTTCCGTTGCCTGTTGATTGATCACGGAAAATATCGCGTTACGCAGGCGCGAGCGAATTCACCAACCCGTGCCGCAAGTCAATTGCAAAACCTAGCCCCTACCGCTCAAGGGACTGTCCAGGCAGAAGACAACCGCGGATCGTAGCGAGACATCGGCTGAACCATTTTCGCTTTAACTTGAAACTAGCGCGCGACGCGGAGAGCTGTTATCTTTGGAGGTGTGAAGAGCGGTAAGCGGCCGAAGTCTTACCTTCGACACAAAATTCAAAACAATTATTTTACGAGTAGAGCGCGTTTCGAGGAGGAGCGAAGTGTCTGAACTGCGCTGGCATCCGCTGATGGGCGAGTGGGTAGCGACGGCGACGCATCGCCAAGATCGCACCTATAAACCGCCGTCCGATTTCTGCCCTCTGTGTCCGACGCTGCCGGGCGGATTCCCGACGGAAGTGCCTGCGGTGACTTACGACATCGTTTCTTTCGAGAACCGCTTTCCTTCTCTGCGACCCGACCCGCCTGCGCCCGCCGTCGAAGGCACGGAGCTTTATCCGGTGCGCCCCGCCGAGGGCGTGTGTGAAGTTGTGCTCTACAGCCCGCGCCACAATTCGACGCTCGCGGATGAACCCGTCGAACAGATACACAAGCTCGTGCGCGTGTGGACGGATCGCTTCGAGGAGTTGGGCAAACTCGATTTCGTTGATTACGTCTTTATCTTTGAGAACAAGGGCGAAGCGGTTGGCGTGACGCTGCATCACCCACACGGACAGATTTACGCTTACCCGTTCGTCCCGCCGCGCGTCGCGCGCGAATTAGAGATGTCGCTTCAGCACATGCAGAGCACGAAGCGATGCTTGCTTTGCGACATCGTTGGCGAAGAGCAGCGCGACGGGCGGCGCATCGTCTCGCAGAACGATTCGTTTGTCGCTTACGTTCCCTTCTTCGCGCGCTACCCTTACGAGCTTCACATCTCATCTCTCCGCCACTGCGGTGCTCTGACGGACTTCGACGCGCGAGAGCAAAGAGATTTGGCGGCGATTTTGAAGACCGTGCTCGTCGCCTTCGACGGATTGTTCGGCGTCTCGTTCCCTTACATGATGGTGATGCACCAGCACCCAACCGACAATCAAAATTACGATCATTATCATTTTCACATCGAGTTTTACCCGCCGATGAGAACGGCGACGAAGCTTAAATATCTTGCGGGCAGCGAGACGGGCGCAGGCATGTTTATCAACGACACGCTCGCCGAAGACAAAGCTGCTGAATTGCGCGCGAAGGTTGTGCCAGTTGTATGGGCGCGAGGAAGCGGCGATTAAAAGCTAACGTCCCGTTTGCCACGCTTTAATCCAGTCCACAGGATGAAGCAGCATCACGACGTTTAAGATCAAGCTGTCTCTGATCCAGAATAGCAACACCGCCTCCGTCAAGGTAAACACGACGATTGAACGTCTCCACCCCAACCGGCGGGCTAATAAAAATCCGAGACCGCAAACGAGAATGTCGCCGAGCGAGTTAATCACCGTATCGCCCTCGTAGCCGAGCGCGGCGGTCGTTTCGCGGTATCGCCGGATGATGGATTCCGAGTTTTCGACGATCTCCCACGCGGACTCAAGCGCGACCGCAAGGCAGAGCCGCCAAAGAATTGGCACGCGCGGAACGCACCACGCCAGCAGCGCGCAGAACAGAAAGCCGTGAAGCAGATGGGTGAAACTGTAGGGATCGAGAAAGTGCTGCGAGTTGTCGGCGCTCCAGATGTTGCCTGACCACAGCAGAAATCTTCCGCAGGAACACCGCCACAAACGTCCTTGACTGCGAAGCAGATAAACTGTCAGGGACAGAATCGAGAGGACGGCAAGTCCCGCCCATAATTTCCTGTTCCTAACTTCTGACATACCTAATCGCTATTAATCGCGCGCCGACTTAAGCGTGTGAAGTTCTTGAACAATTTAGGAATCAATTCGCAGCGCGCGGCGGATTGTAGGGACAAATTCGCTGCCCGCCTTTTTTCCATCGTAGGTGAGCAGCGAATTGATGGGCGTTGAACTGTCTCGCGCGCCGCCGGAAAGTTTTAAGGCCACCGAATGACTTTTTTCTTTTGCTGCGGGGGGGCAGAAGAATTTGAGCGTGACGATTGCGATTCGGCGGATGCCTCCGGGTTGCGCGGTGGCGGAGATGATTGAGCGGGCGCGCGCGGAGGCGCTGCTGCCGCCTCGGTGCGGGCGCGAAGATCATCATCGTCCCGCTTCGGTGAAGGCGTTGGCTTGGGTGCGGCGGGGCGACTCTCAGGTTCGTTGGAAGCGGCTTCTCTCCGCACGCTCTCAACGACCTGCGGCGCTTCATCTCTCGACTTTGATTTTCGCTCGCGTGCGTTAGTTCCGTTTGCTGCTGCGGGCTGCTCGCCAGTAAATTGCACGGGCGAAGGAGTAGGGACGCTTGACGTAAGTTTCGGCTGTTCCTTTTCGTCCTTCTCTACGGGAGGAAGCGCCGTTGTTGTTGCTGCCGTCGTCGGTTGCGTGTTCTGTGTGGCTGTATTATCGCTCGGCGCGGGCTGATTCTGAATTTCTTGCGTAGCCGCTTGCCCGTCGGCCACGCTTGAACTCTTCGTTAGCGCATAGGTTAACGCGGCGCTGACGGAAAATATTATAAGCCACGCGAGCGCAAGTAACCGCGCGTTACTCCGATGAGACGAAGTTGCGGGCGGCGGAATCCTCCTCGTGGCAACGGATGGAAGAGCAGGCGAAAGAACGGGCGGCGCTACTGGAGCGACTCTCGCAGTAACCTGCGGAGTGATGATGGTCGTTTCATCAAAATCGGCATCAAGCTCATCAAGTTCAATCGGCTCATCAGGCGAAGCGAAGGCAGAGTTTGTATGCGTCGCACCATCAAGCTCAAGCACGTTTCCTTCAAACGAATCATCAAGCGGGTTTTCGCCGCGTGCGCTTTCCGTGTCGCCCGGCGACGATAATTTTTCAGCTTCAACGGGCGCTGCGACAACCGCGCTGAAGCTTTCACTCGGCATCGGAATCGCGCTTTTGACTTTACCAGCGGAGGCGTTTTTAAGAAGTTCAAACGTCTCCTTGTGTCCTCTCGATGATGCCCAATGGAGAGCCGTTGAGCCTAGTTGATCTTTTGCGCTCAAGTCTGCGCCTTTTTCAAGCAGCAGAGCGGCGACGCCGGTGTGTCCGAAGAACGCGGCGAGAATCAAAGGCGTCATCCCGTCGTTTCTCGTCGCGTTAATGTCAGCTCCGTTATCAAGCAGGACGCGCACCGTCTCGGCGTGATTGTTCGACGCAGCGCGGATTAAAGCGGTCGTGCCGTTATTCGGGCGCGCGTTGGCGTCAACGCCGCTCTTAAGCAACTGCTCGACTGTATTTGTCGCGCCGCTCTCGGCGGCCTCTATCAACGCTTGCGTGTCCATTTTAGTTCACTTAATGCCTTGTTGCCGAACTTGAACGCTTTACCGATAAACGCGGAAACTATCGGTAAACTTCCACGCGGTCGCCCGCCTGCAGACGCGGATCAGGAATCTTGCCCGACATCACTTCGGACATATTGTATTTGAGCACGTTCAAACGTCCGTCCGCGCCTTGCCGCGCAATTTCAATTGTCGTTTTACCCGCGCGCAAATAACCACCGGCGGCGAGGATCGCCTGCGTCATCGTGATCCCTGAGTGAAATTGCTTTTGTCCCGGCTCGTCAATGTCGCCGCCGATGTAGTAGAACTGCGGCGTCTGTGCTGTGACGTTGATCACGTCGCCGGGGCGCACGAGCACGTTCAATCCCGCTGTGTCGGCGAGATCAATGATAGTGTTCTGATTTGTGGTGTGAGAGTTGAGTACGACCTGCGCAGCTTCGGGGCGCGGTTGCGCGTCGGCGATGATGACGTAGAGGGGCACGGCCTCACGCTGGATGATCTTGCCGCCCGGATTGTTGACAAGGCCGCTGACGAGCACCGTGTGACTCGCGTAGTCGCGGATGCTGACGACTACCTGCGGGTTCGCTTGAATCGCGCGCCGTTGCAACTCACTCGTTAAGCGCGCGTCAATCTCATCGGTCGTCATCCCGGCGACCACCAGCGGGTCGCCAACGAGCGGATATTCCAACACCCCACCGGCTTGCACCGTGTAAAGCGTGGAATTGTTCGTCGGCGCGTTGAGCAAACGTATGTCTAACACATCGCCGATGCCGACGCGGTAGATGCTGGTCGGGTCAACGGCGGTCGTCGGACTGCTCGTAGTGCTCGGTGCGGCGTTCGTGTTAGGCGAAGTATTGGGCGCGGCGTTTGGCGTGTTCGTCGTGGCTGTTCGCGGCGCAACCGGCTCCGTTAGCGAGGTGTTGCGTGACGACGCCGAGTCGGATGTTCGCGGCGCGCTGCCGTTGGTTTGAGGCGCGTTGCCGTTGACCGCCGGAGAAGAACTGTTGCCGTTCGTCCCTTGCGCGGTCAGGGCATTGGCCGCTGAGGGAGGAGGTGTTCGCGGAGGCTCGCTCGAATTTTCTCTCGCCGCAGGAGCGGTGGCGTTGTTTAGCGCAGCGGCGTTCGTCTGTGTTCCACCGGCCGATTGCGGCACGCTTTTAGCAAAATCGGGTCTGAGTTGAATCGCCCGCTCGTAAGCGGCTTTAGCGGCTCCGGGTCGCCCCAGCTTGGTGTTAGCATTGCCGAGGTTGAAGTGCGGTTCAGCCCAATTCGGATGAATGCGAATCGCTTGCTCGAAGTATTTAACGGCTTCCGCGTGAAGTCCGAGATTGACGTATGCGACGCCGAGATTGTTGAACGCTTCGCCGTCTTTTTTACTGACGCTGATCGCCCTCTTGTATTCTTCAATTGCTTCCTTCCAACGGCGCATGTTTGAATAGACGTTACCTAAACTGAAGAGCACATCGTGGTCGTCCGGCTTGACTTGGAGCGCCTGTCTGAAGGCGGTGATCGCTTCTTCGTTGCGACCGGCGAGGGCGCTTCTTACTCCTTGATTGTAGTAGCGTGTAAACTCCTCATCTTCATCGTTATCGCGTCGGCGGTTGCGTTCGGCGCGCGCGCTTTCCTGTTGAGCAATTCCCACGTTCTCTGCTGCGTCAAAGTTTTCGACCATTGCGCCCGTAGCGGTTTTATACAAAAAGTTTGCTTGCGCTTGCGCCCCCGTGCGCGCCGCAACGGCCGTCGTGAGCAGAATCATGAGGGCGAACAAAAGCTTTTTCATAACACACTCGGCTTTCCCGTAAATTTGGGCGCGCTGCTGTTGCGAATCGAAGGCGCAACAGTCTTGGTTAAACCAATCGAAGCAAAGAGGGAGATTAAGTCAAACTTAAGAGCAGATTATACACAATTTGTTCAAGAACTAAAAGCTAAACAATGACTTACATGAGAAGCGTAATGATGGCAAAACCGTTGCTCGACAACCCAAACCCGGTAAGATTTTTGCGGTGCGGTGAAGTGCAATTCATCCGTTCATTGTTGGTTTGACTCCACAAAAAAAGTGAGTCTCAATGACGAGACTCACTTTGTAACTCTGAGTAGTAACCGGACGGAGAAAACTATTTCACCGCAAAGAAGCCCGCGCGATGGTCGCCTGCGCGCTTTCGGTCGCCGCTTTGTGTACGATTCTTCGGAACGCGATTTTTAACAAAAGCGCAAGCGCGAGGTCTGTACGCTCTCGCAGGGAGCCCGAAGGAAAATTATTGTTCGCGGCGCGGCTGCCCTTGCGCTTGACGGGCGACCGTCCAAGGCGGAACGATGTTGTTCATGCGCGCGTAAGCGATCTGTTGCCCCATGTGCTCGTGCATGTGCGTGGCGAGCAGAAGAAACACATCGCGTGCCGTCGTGTCGCGCCCGAAGAGTTTGGCGGGCTTATCGAGATCGGCGTCCGTCATCACCGTCGCCGCTTGGCGCACGGCTTCGACGGATTGACGCAAAGTTTCCACAACCTTCGCCTTGTCCGTAATCTTCTCCAATCCACGCAAATCCATTCCGGCGGGCGGCTTCGCGCCGACGGCTTGCAGAATCGCAAAGTTGGAGGCGGCGACGTGCATGTAAACTTCGCTGATCGAGCGCACGCCTTCGCCCGGACGCCACCCGAATTTCTCCTGCGGCGTGGCTTCGGCTAAATCCACATACTTCTTCGCAATGTCGTTGTGCTGCCTTATAAACTCCGCGCGGAAGCCGGAGGCGGGCGCGGTTGTTTGTTGCGCGCTTGTCTGTGGCGCTGCGGTTGTTTGCGGCGCAGCGGTTGTCGTTCTCGTCGTTGTTGCTCCGCTTTGTTGAGCAGCCGCCGGATTGTTCAGGCAGAACAAGGCAAGGACGAGTAGTTGAATTTTGTATCGCTTCATAAATTCTCCCCTAAACTAAAAGTGTCTGCTGTGAATATGACAAATTAAGAACGCGGTCAAGCCCGCATGAGTAGCGTTTCTCTTCCGTCGCCGATTAGCCTTGACCTTCCCCGTGTTCCTACTTAAAATCGCCGCCAAGCTTTACAACTCGCCCCCCGCGATTTTTAACCCTAAGTTTAGCAAGGAAAGAGATCATTATGGCAGACAGTCAAGGCAACACCGGAACGCAAGACGTTCAGTATAATCTGATCAGCATCGCTTATCACGCGCTGCAAGGAGCGGAAACTT
>JACCYN010000256.1 GCA_013696465.1 Pyrinomonadaceae bacterium | reverse complement strand
ATGCAGAAGATTGAGCGAGACAGCAACGGCGGAATTGACGCGGGCGGAAACCGAATACACGCAACGTCAGGCTTAAGAAGCGGCGTTCTTAAGAAAGTCGCTGTTTCCGCTCCGTGTCCAATGATTTGTTAGGCGGCTTACTTGAGAGAACCGCGAAAAACTCCCGGTTCAGAGCCTTCGATGACCGTCGCTCCAACAGTTCTCGCGTACCATTCGACGGGGCCCGCCCAGCCAATCACTGCATAAGCATATCCCTCAGCCGCCATCCGGTGAAAACAAGTCAGCAAAAGAGCTGTACCAATGCCGCAATCCTGACGGTCTTCGCGCACTCCTATCGGACCAAACATTCCTTTTGCAACGACATCGTAAACTGCAAACCCAAGTAAAATCTCGGACGGCAAGTGATACGGATTGTCTGTCGGGACGTGCGACGAATCTTTTTCAAAAGCGATATAACAGCTCGGCGGTCGCTGCTCAAGCGCAGTTGCGCAGCCTTTAGCCCAATTTGGATTGATAGAATCACGCACCCATTCGGATATTTTGTATTTTTCGTCTGGATGCGCCTGACGTATTTCCACACCTTTCATCTTCTGCTCCGCCAGTACAGGCGCGAGGTCTGGAAGGGCGTATAACTTCACGAGCATATCTGCCATACGAGTAGCTTATTAAATTCTCAACCTCCACTGCAACGTCCGTTTCACGCTGGTTGCCGCCTAACTTACAATTTAATTTCACCTTGCACTTTAATCTCGCGCGCGGCGTCTTCTGCGCCTGCGGCAACAACTTCAACTGGGACGCGCCACGCAAGCGTCCTTATCTGGCATGTGCCCGTGTTGTCTTCGCGGCAATAGTAAAGCGTCACCTGCGCGCGCAATTCGGTCGCGCCCGTTGCGAGCGTATGCAAGGGAAGGCGTAAGGGTAGCTGTAGATCGCTTCTTGAAGCGGAGAGCGTCTGCTGTCCATTGCCGTTGCCGAACGTAAGGTGCTGTGCGCCCCGATCAATCGTCACTTTGTAGCGATGCGGCGCGGATGCGTTCAAGTGATAACCGGCAGGAAGCGTGACGTTCACGATGAGCGTCGCATCGGTTGAAGCTTGCAGACGCTGAACAGGAAGTAGAATCTCATTCGCTCCGGCCGTGATGTTAGCGTCCGCTCCCGTCGCTGAAGCAGCTTGTTGCGGCGGCCGCAAGCCTGTGATCTTGAGCGTCGAGGTCTGCCGCGTGCGCAAGTCAATAATGCGCACGGCGTGGTTGTTTGTGTCGGCGACGTAAAGCATATTGTTGGCGACGCTCAGGCCGCCGGGTTCGTAGAAACTCGACTGCGCACCGTCCGCCTGACCCGGTTTGCCGCCCCCTGCGAAAGTTTGCACCGCGCCGGTTTCGGGGTCGAGCGTTTTGATTTTGTGGTTGTAGGTGTCGGCGATGAGTAACTTGCCTTCGCGGAAGACGATGCCCAAGGGATGCTGCAAACGCACGTCGTCGCCGCGCCCGTCAACGTCGCCGAAGTCGAAGAGATCGCCGCCCGCAAGCGTTTGCACTTCTTCCTCACCCGCAGCAGAAAACGAGATGCGGCGGATGATGTTTGATTCGCTGTCGGCGACGTAAAGATTTTTGTTGTCGGTCGCCAATCCCGAAGGTTGCGCAAACGCCGATTCATCACGCGCGCCGTCAAGACGCGCTTCGCGTCCCGTTCCGGCGAACACAGCGATTTGATTTCGGCCGAGATCAAGTTTCCAGATTTGGTGCGGCCCCGCCATCGCAATGTAGAGCGTGCGCCCGACGAGTTGTAAATCCCAAGGCGAGTTGAGGCGAATTTCTTTCGCGGCGGACTCGCCCTTAAGATACTCGCGCGATTGTTCGCCCGTGCCCGCAAGAGTTGTCACCCGGCGCGCTCTTAAATCTACGCGGCGGATCGAATGATTCTCCGTGTCGGCGACGTAGAGCGTGTTACCGCTTGCGTCCAACGCCATGCCCTGCGGACGATTGAACGTCGCTTGATTGTAAGCTCCGTCGGCGCGCCCGACTGCGCCCGTACCGATGGTTTCCAGAAGAGTGCCGTCGAGTTTTGTGACGACGATGCGGTTATGATTTGAATCGGCGATGAAGAGGCGATTGCCCTTCGCGTCTGCCGTGACTTTGCCGGGAAAGGCGAGTGGAAGGTCGCCGACGCGGGCGCGTTCGAGCGCGAGCAGCAGAGGTTGTTCGTTTAATTCGCCGCGCTTGCGAAACTCCGCGACGGTCTCTCCGATGGTGCGGTCGAGCGTTTCGTAATTTCCTTCGCCGACAACTTTACCCACAACGTAACCGGACGGATCAATTAAGACTTGCGTCGGCCACGCGCTCACCGTATAAGAGCGCCAGATCGCAAAATCGGCGTCGTTGACCACAGTATGTTCGATCTCATAGCGCAGAACGATGCGACGGATGTTCTCGATCTCTTTCTCGTTTTCAAACTTGGCGGAATGCACGCCGATCACGACGAGTTGATCGCCGTATTTGGCTCCGAGTTTTTTGAGGTCGGGAATAATGTGAATGCAGTTGATGCAGCCGTAAGTCCAGAAGTCGAGCAGCACGACTTTGCCGCGTAGGGCTTGCAAAGAAAGCGGTTTGTCGGTATTGAGCCAGCCGCGTCCGCCCGCGAGTTCAGGCGCGCGCACGCGGCCCTGTTGCCTCATAGAATCTTCCCCCAAACTCTTCTGCGCGAAGGAAGGCGCTTGCGAAAACGCGCTCGTTGCAATTGCAAACGACAACGCGAATGTTACCGACAGGCGCACGACGAATGATGATTTCAACAATGATAGAACCTCGCTCATCCTAATTTGAATGAATCGTTTGATGCGCGCGAATCGCTTTGTGATAGCTTCACCGCGAACAACATGAATTATATAGGGACTTACAGCGATTCCGACGGCACAGCGTGAGTATCCGCGTCAAGTTTATTGTTGACAGTAAGTATTGCTTCGCCAAGTTCGCCCACACGCAATCTGCGGTGTTAAAATGAATGGAAAGCAAAGGTCGAGAGTCAGCATAAAAGCTGTTCTCAATTCTGTCTCCTGACTTCTGACTCCGGTATTCTGTTTTTACCCAATGAATGATCAAGCTTTTGCCGCTCTTGAGTATGACGCACTTCGCGCGTTGTTGCAGCGCGGCGCGCAGACTCCGGCGGGGCGCGCGCGGTGCGGTGCGCTCCTGCCCTTGAGCGATGTGGAAACGGTGCAGCTTGCGCTTCGCGGCGTGACGGAAGCGGTGCGGTTGCGCGAGCGCGGGTTGTCGTGGTCGTTTGCCGATTTAATTGATCCGACCGAAGCTTTGGCGCGCCTTCGCATTGAAGATGCCGCCCTCGATCCCTTCAGCCTCCTCGAACTCGCCCGCCTGCTCGAACAAGCCGGAGCCGCGCGCGCTCTCCTTCACTCGGAACGCGAGACGCATCCCGTGTTGTGGAACATCGTCGTCGAACTTCCGCGCGACGCGGAAGCAATCTCCGCGCGCATCACGTCGAAGATCAACCCAAGCGGCGAACTCGACGACCGCGCCAGCCCCGAACTCGCGCGCACGCGCTCGGAGATCGCGCGACTTCGCTCATCAATCACGCGCTCGCTCGAAAACCTCATGCGGCGCGAAGAGACGATTATCCAAGATCAGATCGTCACACTTCGCAACGACCGTTTTGTAATTCCCGTCCGCTCCGACACGCGCTCGCGGCTTCCCGGCGTTGCGCACGGTTTCTCTTCTTCGGGCGCAACCGTGTTCGTCGAACCGCTTGAGACCATCGAAGCCAACAACGAGTTGCAAGCTTTGCGCGAGCGCGAGGAGCGCGAGATCGCCGAGATTCTGGCGAGACTAACTCAAGAGTTGCGCGAAGCTCTGCCGACAATTGAACGCGCGGCGAGCGCAGTTTCAGAGTTGGATTTCATTCGCGCGAAAGCTTCGCTCGCCGCACGACTCAATTCGGTCGAGCCGCAAGTGAACGACGACGGCGCGCTCGAACTCGCCGACGCGCGCCACCCTCTGCTCGACGAACAGATACGCGCGGGCGGCGGCGCGGGCGCAGTTCCCGCTTCCTTCGCGCTCAACCCGGAGCATCCCGTGATGGTCATCTCCGGCGCGAACGCAGGCGGCAAAACAGTTGTATTGAAAACCGCCGGACTGCTCGCGTTGATGGCGCTCTCCGGCCTTCATGTTCCGGCGCGCAAAGCCGCTTTTCCGCTTTACCGCTCCGTCCTCGCCGACATCGGCGACAGCCAATCGCTCGCCGCGAACCTTTCAACTTTCACCGCGCACGTCCGCAATATCAGTCGCATGATTGATTCGTGTCGTCCGCCCGCGCTCGTCCTCCTTGATGAAGTCGGCACGGGGACAGACCCGGAAGAAGGATCGGCTTTGGGCGTCGCAGTCGTTGATCATTTCAGGCGCGCGTGTGAAGCGCACGTCATCGCAACGACGCACTACAGCGGCTTGAAAATTTACGCGACGAACGACGAATCGGTAACGAACGCGAGCGTTGAATTCGACGAAAAAACTTTGCAGCCGACTTACCGCCTGCTTCTCGGCCACGCCGGAGCGTCGTCGGGTTTAGAGATCGCGCGGCGTTTCGGATTTCCCGAAACGGTGGTTGACGCGGCGCGCGGGCAAGTGTCGGATGCAGCGCGCGAAACGGCCGAGTACACCGAACGTCTGCGCCGCGAAGCGGAGACGGCCACTGATTTACGACGCGCGCTTGAAGAGGAACGCGCGGCGGTCGCAGAGCGTTATGCCGCCCTTGACGTAGAGGCGATGGGGCGCGAGCGCGAGCGTCAAACGGCGTTCGAGCGCGAGATGCAACAAGCCGTCCGTGATTTTGAAACGGAAGCCCGCGCGCTCGTCTCAAAGATCGAGGATCGAACCGTGCGCGCCCGCGCCGAACGCGAAGCGGAACGACGCGCCGCCGAATTGCGCCGCGAGACGGAACGCGCCGCACGGGAAAGGCGCGCTGCCACCGCAACCGCGTCTGAAAGTTCTTCGCCCGGTGGCGGCGTCCGCGTCGTGCGCCGCGCGGGAAACGAAGAAGCGACAGGACACGCCCGCGTCGCCTCCGATTCTCCGTCGAGGGACATCAAAGCGGGCGACCGCGTGCGCGTGCGCAGTTTGAACACGACCGGACTCGTCGAGAGATTGACAGACGGGCGCGCGGAAATCCTCGTCGGCTCGCTCAGGTTTAAGGAGAAGGTTGATAACTTAGAACTGCTCGAAAGCACTCCGCAACGCGCGGGGAATGAACGCGGCGCACATCTCAAACAAAAAACTTCGCGCAACACGGAAGTCAACCTACGCAGTTCGCAGGAAGAACCGCTAGCCGAATTAAAACTCATCGGGCGCACGACTGACGAGGCGGTTGACGAAACCGACAAGTTTCTTGACGAAGCTTATCTCAACAACTTAAGCCCCTTACGCATCATTCACGGCATCGGCACGGGCGCGCTCAAACGCGCGATCAGCAACTTTCTCAAATCGCACCCGCACGTCGCACGCTTCACCCAAGCCCCGCCGGAGCAAGGCGGCGCGGGCGCGACCATTGTTGAACTGAAGCAGTAATGGCTAACGACGAGACAATAACTCTTTATCGTCCGATTGGACAAAAAGAGCTAGAGCTTATTGAAGCCAACGGATACACTGCATTTCCGCCTCGATTGCCTGAGCAACCGCTTTTCTATCCCGTGCTTAATGAAGAGTATGCCACTCAAATTGCGCGTGATTGGAATGCGAAACATAATGAAGACAAGCGCGGGTACGTCACACGCTTTCGTGTGCGCTTAGATTTTCTACGCAACTATGATGTGCAAATTGTTGGCGGCTCTTCACACCGAGAGTATTGGATTCCTGCTGAAAAGCTAGATGAGTTCAACAGCAATATCATGGTTTGATTGAGATCATAGCAGAATTCAAAGGCTAAACTTTTAAGCAAAGTAAGTAATGCGCTTTCCACAAACATTTATTGACGATCTGCGCCGCCAAGCTGACATTGTGCGCGTGGTGCAGGATTACGTGCCGTCTTTGAAGAAGAAGGGCGCGAATTGGTCAGCGTGTTGCCCGTTTCATGGGGAGAAAACGCCGTCGTTCTCTGTCAACCCGGCGAAGGAGATTTTTTATTGCTTCGGATGTAAGAAAGGCGGGTCAATATTTAATTTCGTGATGGAGATCGAGCGGTTGTCGTTTCCTGAAGCGGTGAAGGTAGTGGCGGAGAAGGCGGGCGTCTCCCTGCCGCGCATGGAGGGTGAGCAGGACGCGCGCTTTCAACAAAAACAGAAAGAGACGGATGAGGTAATCAAGCTTAACGAGTGGGCGTTGGAGTTTTGGGAAGAAGAGTTGTTCGCAAAATCGGCGGAGGCGAAGGCGGCGCGCGAATACGTTGCGGGGCGCGGGATCATGGATGAGACACGGGCGGCGTTTCGCTTAGGACTAGCGCCGGATAGTTGGGATGCGCTGACGAATCATCTCAAAAAACGCGGGGCGAGCGAGGCGGAGATCGAGCGGAGCGGGCTGGTGGTACGGAAAGAGAAGGGCGGGTTTTATGATCGTTTTCGCGGGCGCGTGATCTTTCC
>JACCYN010000238.1 GCA_013696465.1 Pyrinomonadaceae bacterium | reverse complement strand
ACGGGAATCACGCGGTAGCCTTGCCGCTGAATGTAATACGCCACGCCGTGCGACGGACGCATCGGGTTTGATGAAAGCCCGACCACCGCCACCGTGCGGCACTCGTCGAGAATGCGCTTGATCGTTTTTCTGCTGTTGATCTCCACTTGCCGATCTCCTCCGTGAGTTAAATAAAATTCACTGAGCCACGAATGAACACGAAATTAACGCGAACTGGAAATCTGCTTTTCATTTCGTGATGATTCGCGTTCATTCGCGGCTGAATCTTCCAGCGTTTACGAAGCGGCTGTTTCCGCTTTGCCGCGCGCCGCTCTTTCGGCGTGCAACTCTTGCAGCGAGACGACCTTTTCCGCTTCGCGCGGCACGGCGAGGGCTTCGACGAGTGCTTGCGCGCCTGTGATCGTTGTCACGCACGGCACGTTGTATTGCAGCGCGGCGCGGCGGATGGCTTGCTCGTCATAATGCGAAGCTTGACCGAGCGGCGTGTTGATGACGAGGGCGATGTCGCCTTGCTTGATGCGGTCAACGATGTTCGGCCGACCTTCGTTGACCTTGAAGATCGTTTCAACTTCCAAACCGACTTCGCGCAGGCGCGCGGCTGTGCCGAAAGTGGCTGTAAGGCGAAAGCCGAGTCGCACGAGGCGGCGCGCGAGCAAGGCGGCGTGTCCTTTGTCCGCGTCGTTGACGCTGATGAAGGCTGTGCCGCCCGCAGGCAGCGCGAGTCCCGCGCCCATCATCGCTTTGCCGTAAGCTTCGCCGAACGTGCGTCCCGTGCCCATCACTTCGCCCGTCGAGTGCATTTCGGGACTCAACACGGGGTCAACGCCGGGAAACTTGGCGAACGGAAAGACGGGAGATTTAACATAGAAGCGATTCACCGATAAATCTTCCGGCAAGTTAAATTCCGAAAGTTTTGCGCCCGCCATCACGAGCGCGGCGATGCGCGCGAGCGGCACTCCGGTCGCCTTCGATACAAACGGCACGGTGCGCGACGCGCGCGGGTTGACCTCCAAGACATAAACGCGCTCATCCTTGATCGCAAATTGAATGTTCATCAGACCGCGCACTTTGAGCGCGCGGGCGAGTCGGCGCGTGTAATGCCGCATCGTCTCCAAGTGTTCGCCTGCCACGCGCACGGGCGGAAGCACGCACGATGAATCGCCCGAATGAATTCCCGCTTCTTCGATGTGCTCTTGAATTCCGGCGATCACGCAAAGCTCTTCGTCCGCCACCGCGTCAACGTCAAACTCGGCCGCGCGCTCCAAAAATTTATCAACCAGCACGGGACGCTCCGGCGAAGCTTCGACGGCCGTGCGCATGTATTCGTTCAAAGTTTTCTCGTCGTAAACAATCGCCATCGCGCGCCCGCCCAGCACGTAGGAAGGACGCACGAGGACGGGATAGCCGATGCGCGCGGCGATCCCCTTTGCTTCCTCTTCCGACGAGGCCGTGCCGTTTTCCGGTTGCGGGATGCCGAGCGTGGCGAGCAGCGCGCCGAAGCGTTTGCGATCCTCTGCGAGGTCAATCGAATCCGGCGACGTGCCGATGATGGGCGCGCCCGCTTCCTGCAAACGCATCGCAAGGTTGAGCGGCGTCTGCCCGCCGAACTGCACGATGATGCCTTCTGGCTTTTCAACTTCGACGATGTTCATCACATCCTCAAACGTGAGCGGCTCGAAGTAGAGGCGGTCGCTCGTGTCGTAATCGGTCGAGACGGTTTCCGGGTTACAGTTGACCATGATCGTTTCATAGCCCGCTTCGCTTAAGGCAAACGCTGCGTGACAGCAACAGTAATCAAACTCGATTCCCTGCCCGATACGGTTCGGCCCCGACCCCAAGATCATGATCTTATTGCGCGTCGTCGGCTCGCTTTCGTCTTCCGTCTCATACGTTGAATAAAGATACGGCGTCGAGGATTCAAACTCCGCCGCGCATGTGTCAACGCGCTTGTAAACAGGAACGACGCCGAGATTCTTTCGACGGGCGCGCACAGCGTCCTCAGTGCTCCCGGTTAAATAGGCGAGACGACGATCTGAAAGCCCGACCTCCTTCGCGTCGCGTATAGTTTCCTTTGACAAATCCTCAAGCCGCTTGCCTTCGATACTTTCTTGAACATCTACTACGTCTTTGAGTTGTTCGAGAAACCACGGATCGATCCCCGACAGTCGATAGATTTCTTCAATACTCCAATCGTGTTGCAGCGCGTAGGTGACGTAAGAGAAGCGTTGCGAGTTGGGGCGCGCGAGCTTGCGTTGCAGCTCGTCGTTCGAGACGTTTTGGAGACGCAAGGGTTTGACGGACTCCAATGAGCGCAAGCCTTTGAACAATGCTTCCTTAAACGTGCGTCCGATGGCCATTACTTCGCCGACGGATTTCATCTGTGTGCCGAGCACGTCTTCCGCCTCGCGGAATTTCTCAAACGACCACTTCGGGATTTTCGCCACGACGTAATCAATCGTCGGCTCAAAGCTTGCCGGAGTTTTCTTTGTGATGTCGTTCGGAATCTCGTCGAGCGTGTAACCGACGGCAAGTTTCGCGGCGATCTTTGCAATCGGAAAGCCCGTCGCTTTCGAGGCAAGCGCCGAGGAGCGCGACACGCGCGGGTTCATCTCGATGATGCGCACCTCGCCGTTCTGAGGATTCACGGCGAACTGAATGTTTGAGCCGCCCGTCTCGACTCCGACTTTGCGAATCACGCGCTGCGCCATGTCGCGCAAGACTTGATACTCAACATCAGTCAGCGTCTGCGTCGGGGCGACTGTGATCGAATCGCCCGTGTGCACGCCCATCGGATCGAAATTTTCAATCGAGCAGATGACGACCACATTATCTTTGAGGTCGCGCATTACTTCCAACTCAAACTCTTTCCAACCTAAGATGGATTCTTCGATCAAAACTTCGTGCACGGGCGAAGCACTAAGTCCGGCACGCACGATCTCTTCAAACTCTTCGGGGTTGTAAGCCGTTCCGCCGCCCGTGCCGCCGAGCGTGAACGACGGCCGAATGATCGCCGGGTACTCCGTCTCCTCGACGATCCGCTCGGCGTCCGCCCAACTTCGTGCGAAGCCGCCGCGCGGCATCGGCAGTCCTGCTTCATCCATCGCCTCTTTGAACAGACGACGATCTTCCGCCACCTTCACCGCCTCGCGCTTCGCGCCGATCATCTC
>JACCYN010000231.1 GCA_013696465.1 Pyrinomonadaceae bacterium | reverse complement strand
ACGGCCGCACCGTGCGCACGCGCGCCGTGATCAACGGCGATCAGTTAACGGTCAGAGTCACGGGCGGCGGCGAAGACAACTATGCGATCAGCTTTGCTCCGGTTGACGGCGGGCGTCGCCTGCGCGTCACGCGCCGCATCTACGCCGAACAACTCAACCAGCCCGTCGTCATTCAAAGCATCTACAACAAAATCTCCGAAGTCGCGCGCTGGGACATCTACGGCGAACCGCAGCCCGCCGCAGGCGAGGAGACGGCATCCGCTTCCTCGCCGACCTCGCCCGTTTCGACGAACGGCCGAAGCGGGGCGCGCGCAACAAGCGGCGGGAGCGGCGAGGCCGTTGAGCTCCGCGCGCGACTTGCCGATTGGATTACGGTGACGAACGGCCGTGACATCCGCAAGCAGATGACGTTTTACATGCCGACGCTCAAAGCTTTTTACCTTGCGCGTAACGTTAAGCGTGACGCGGTGCAGGCGGAAAAGGTTCGTGCGTTCCGGGGAGCAAATAGCATTGATATACAGGCTGACGCCCCCGAAATCGTTTTCCTTGACGGCGGTCGCAGCGCCCTGATGCGCTTCCGCAAGCGTTACCGCGTCGAAGGCCGCAACCTGAATCGTCGCGGCGAAGTCGTGCAAGAACTACGCTGGCAGAAGACGAACGCGGGCTGGAAAATCTTCAGCGAACGCGACGTGCGCGTGATACGTTGACGGTGAAAGAAATTTGTCGCGGCATTCTACGCCGAACAGCAGCACGCGGCTTTTCACGCGGCGGCCGCAGACAGCGGGACGGCGGCAAATTTTTATGAGCGAAACATGAAGCGCAAGATCAGTAGTTTTCACAAGGACGAGCAGGGCGATTGGCGCGCTGATCTCGAATGCGGACATCAGCAGCACGTGCGCCACGATCCGCCGCTCGTCTCGCGCGAATGGGTTTTAACCGAAGCGGATCGCGCATCGCGTATAGGCTATGAACTCGACTGTAAACGCTGCGACGAGGAAGGCACGGCAAAGTCAGACGCGACGCCGCACGGGAGCGAAAGGAATCACACTACGCAAAAAGAGAATGCAACTAACAATCTCGCCAGCGCGCAAGCCAGCCACTACGAAGTTGAAAAGCGAAACATTAAAACTGAAGAAGAGATGAAGGCGGAAGTTGCCGCAACGTCAGGCGACGGCGAGCGCGTTGCAGACGAGACGGATACCCTCGCGCGCCCTGCGACGCGCGCGCAACCTCCTGAAGATTTTACCGGAATCAAACTCACCGAAGCGAGTCGCGCGGCGGGCGGCGTCCCGGCCGTCGTCGCGTCAATGAAGCACGCATGGCGCGAGATGGGCGCGACGAGAAGTCTAAAAACTCTGCGACAGGTTAATCAGAAAAACGGTTTCGATTGTCCGGGCTGCGCGTGGCCTGACCCGGAGGGCGAACGCTCGCACGCTGAGTTTTGCGAAAACGGCGCGAAGGCCGTCGCCGAAGAAGCGACGCTCCTGCGCGTGACGCCGGAGTTTTTTCGTAAGTGGAGCGTCGCGGAACTCTCGCGTCAATCCGATTACTGGCTCGGCAAACAAGGCCGCCTGACGCATCCGATGTTGTTGCGCGAAGGAAGCGAACATTATGAAGCGATCAGTTGGGACGCAGCTTTTAATTTTCTCGCCGAAGAATTAAATGATCTTCCGTCGCCCGATCAAGCGATCTTCAACGCATCGGGGCGGACGAGCAACGAGGCGGCGTTTCTCTATCAACTCTTCGTCCGGCAGTTCGGCACGAATAACATGCCCGACTGCTCGAATATGTGTCATGAATCGAGCGGCACGGCTTTAACGGAAACCATCGGAATCGGCAAGGGCACGGTGACGCTTGCGGATTTCGATTTGGCGGAAGCGATCTTCATCATCGGACAGAATCCCGGCACGAACCACCCGCGCATGTTGACCGCGCTGCAACGGGCGAAACGCAATGGCTGTCGCATCGTCTCGATCAATCCGCTACGGGAAGCGGGTTTGATGCGCTTCAAACATCCGCAGGAAGTCGGCGGAGTCATTGGCAACGGCACGGAGTTGACCGATCTCTTTCTGCAAGTTCGGATCAACGGCGATGTCGCGCTTCT
>JACCYN010000117.1 GCA_013696465.1 Pyrinomonadaceae bacterium | reverse complement strand
AACCGGCAGCGCCGCAGCAACGCGCCGCTTGAGTTGACGCCACAATCTTTAGTGATAAAGCGAGGCGAGAACAGTGTTCTCGCCTCGCTTTGTTTTTACTGTCGGTAAACACTAAATGTGAAATTGTGTCTCGCCGTTTTCAAGTTCCGTCGTTTCGTTTATAGCGGAATGTTACCGTGCTTTTTCGGCGGATTCGTGTCGCGCTTATTTTCTAGGAGGGCGAGCGCGCGCACGAGTTTCGGGCGGGTTTGCGCAGGTTCGATGATCTCGTCAATAAATCCGCGTTCAGCGGCGACGTAAGGGTTAGCGAATTTCTCTTCAAACTCGGCGACGCGATTTCGCCGCGCCGCTTCCTTGTCTTCCGCCGCGTCGAGTTCGCGGCGGTAGAGAATGCCGACCGCGCCCTCCGCGCCCATCACTGCGATCTCGGCGGAAGGCCACGCGAGGTTAACGTCCGTGCGGATGTGCTTTGAAGCCATCACGCAATACGCGCCGCCGTAAGCTTTGCGTGTGATGACGGTAACTTTCGGCACGGTCGCTTCGGCGAAGGCGTAGAGAAGTTTTGCGCCGTGGCGGATGATGCCGCCATGCTCTTGCTGCACGCCCGGCAAAAATCCCGGCACGTCCTCGAAGACAACAAGCGGGATGTTAAAGCAATCGCAGAAGCGAACGAAGCGCGCGCCTTTGACGGAAGCGTTGATGTCGAGCACGCCCGCGAGGTAAGCGGGCTGGTTGGCGACGATGCCGATGGAGCGACCGTTAATTCGCGCAAAGCCGACGACGATGTTCGGCGCGAAAGCTTCGTGCACCTCGAAAAAATAATTGTCGTCAACGACAATGTGAATTACGTCGCGGATGTCGTAGGGTTGATTTGAAGCTTCGGGTACTAGGGAATTAAGTTTGGCGTCGGCGCGCGTCGCCGGGTCGGAGGTTTGCGCGCGCGGCGCTTCTTCCATGTTGTTTGAGGGAATGAAAGAGAGAAGCTCGCGCACAAGTTGGAGCGCGTGTTCGTCGGAGTCGGCTGCAAAATGTGCGACGCCCGAAACGTGATTATGCGTGCTCGCTCCGCCAAGTTCTTCCTTCGTCACTTCCTCATGCGTCACGGTGCGGATCACTTCAGGCCCCGTGATGAACATATAAGAAGTGTCTTTCACCATGACATTGAAATCCGTGATCGCCGGACTGTAGACGGCTCCGCCCGCGCACGGGCCCATAATGCAACTGATCTGCGGGACAACGCCCGACGCCAGAGTGTTGCGCAAGAAAATATCCGCGTAGCCGCCTAAGCTAACGACGCCCTCTTGAATGCGCGCGCCGCCGGAATCGTTTAAGCCGACGATGGGCGCACCCACTTTCATGGCTAAATCCATCACTTTGCAGATTTTTTCGGCGTGCGTTTCGGAGAGCGACCCGCCAAACACGGTGAAATCTTGCGCGAAGACGAAGACGCGACGATTGTCAACCAATCCATGACCCGTCACGACGCCGTCGCCCGGATAAATTTGCTCCTCCAGACGGAAGTCGTGCGAGCGATGCACAACGAGTTTATCGAATTCCTCGAACGTGCCTTCGTCGAGCAGAAACTCGATGCGCTCGCGCGCCGTGAGTTTCCCCGCCGCGTGTTGGCGTTTGATGCGCTCGCTTCCGCCGCCCGCTTCGGCTTGTTGCAATCGTTCGCGCAAGCGGTCGAGTTTCGTTTTAGTAAACATCACTTTGACGGTCGTCATAAACAGTCTCCCTAAACAACCATCCGCCGACGCAAAGAGTGCATCGCCCATTCGGTGAGGATGAGTGACACGAGAATCAAATAAAGACCTTCCCATATGTGACGCTGGATGAAGTGTCCCGTGAGCGTGGCGCGCGCGAGGTCAACGGCGCTGGTGAGCGGAATCGCCCACGCCACTGCCTGCAACCACATGGGCATCACGTCAACGGGATACCAGACGCCGCAGAGGAACAGCGCGGAAAAGAAAAGCGAGATGTAGAGATTGTAAGAATCAATGTCGCGGATGTGCGCGGTGACGCCGAGCGATGTGGCGGCGACGAACAGGCTGCCCGCGAGAAGCGGTAGCGGCGCGAGCAGCGCCCACGCGGATTCAATGGCGCCGAAGATGAAGAGCACCGGCAAGATCAACAGCACGTCAACGAAGGCTTTCGTCGTCGCCCACATTATTTCCGCAAACGCGAGCGATTCGGCTTCGACGGGCGTGGCGAGAATGGCGTCGAACGTGGATTGATAAACCATGCGGAAATACGAGCCGTAAGTCGTCTCAAACATCGCGCGCGAAATCACGGCGAAGCAGAGAATGCCTGCGCCGACGAAAGCGAGATACGACACGCCCGCCACCCGCGAAGCGACGAGCGACCCGACGCCCCAGCCGAATGCGAAAATCATAAAGACCGGCTCGATGAGCGGCGCGGCCAACTCCATCTTCCACAGACGCACGTAAACCTCCCGGTGTCGGTGCCAGATAGCCAGCACGTCAGACAGGTTGATGCGCGCGAAAGCGAATGAACGTCGTGGCGCGTGCGTGATCGTGGAAGAAGATTGTGACAAAACGGATGTCGTCAATGAATCAAAAAATAGTTATAGAGTTTCGTTCGCATCAAAAGGAAAACGCCGGTTGACGATGAGTTCGAGCAGCGCAAGCAGCGCCTCTTGCGCTTTGTGCCGCACTTCCGGGGGATAATTGTAAAGCAGGGAATTAGTTTCAAATTCCTCCTCGTCAAGAATCTCGTAACTGAAATCCGGGTGGACGAGCACATCAACGTCTAAGTCAACAAAGCTCAACCGACCTGTATCAAGTTCGGCCGGGATGTTAATGTTGCAGTAGTAATTGCGCAATCGCCCGGAAGCGTTCTCGAAGCGAAAAATGTTATACCACCTGTCCGTCCAATAATACTCGATGCTGCGCGTCCCCTTTTCGATGACGCCGAGCAAAGGATGACGAATCTCCTCCGCGAATCGCGCGTCGAGTACAAGCAACGAATCGTGTTGACGAACGAGACGCGCTTTCCATTCCCGATGCACGCGCCCGTCGAATTTACACGCGCGCACAACGATTTCGCCACTCATAATTTCATCACTCAGCATCGGAATCATTTCTTCGACGAAACAATCGTCAAACGCAGTCATTGATCTTGACTGCCGTTTCCGGCGAACTCAAGAAAAACGTCTTCGAGATTCGTGGGGCGCAGTATCATGCGGCGATTTTCGTAACGCTTCATCAACGGCGCGAGCTGCTCCGGCGTGTCGGCAAAGTAGAGATGCGCGCCGGAGCGTATGACGCTGCGCACGCCGCTGCCCGCGTTAATTTCGATCCTTAACTCTTCGGCTTCGCGCACTTCGAGCGCGTAGCGTGAGACGCGCTGGCGGATCAGTTCCTGCGGCGCGCCTTCGATCTGGATGCGCCCTTCGTTAATGATCAGAAGTCGGTCGCAGAGTTTCTCCGCTTCGTCCATGTAGTGTGTCGAAAGCAGAAGGGTGATGTTGCTGCGGCGGCGCAAAGTTTCAAGACGACTCCAGATTTCCTGCCTGACCTGCGGATCGAGTCCGGTCGTCGGTTCATCTAAAACGAGCAGGCGCGGCTCGTGAAGGAGCGCGCGGGCGATCATCAAACGCCGCTTCATGCCGCCGGAGAGATCGTCAACGCGCGCCGCGCCGCGTTCCGTCAAGCCAATGAAGTTTAACAAATCCTTTGTGCGTTCGAGCGCGACCGCGCGCGGCAGATGGTAGTAGCGTGAGTAAGCGAGCAGGTTCTGCCGTACCGTCAGATCGGGATCGAGATTATTCTCCTGCGGCACAACCCCGATCAGGCGGCGAATCTGCCGCGCGTCTCCTTGCACATCAAAGTTTTCAACGAACAGTTCTCCGCTGGTTAAAGGAGAGCGACACGCGATCATGCGCATCGTCGTTGACTTTCCGGCGCCATTCGGCCCAAGCAACCCGAAGGCTTCGCCGCGCTTCACCTTAAAATCAATCCGGTCAACGGCGCGGCGCGCCCCGTAATCCTTCGTTAAATTCCGCGCTACGACAACATCATTTTCCGTCATGAGCTAAAGACGCCGGATTGAGAAGACGATTAAGAAACGGAAGTTACGCGGTTCGGGTTCAGAGTTACGCCTTCAAGCGTGAAAGTTACGGCGGCGCATCACGGCTCAAGCCGTCACTCTAAATTTCTCCGCTTATCTGCGTACCTTCCAAAGAGATTCAATTTCGATTCACAATCCGGCATCTCGCAATCGCTACTTCTGATTTTCGCGTTTGCGCCAATCGGCGAGAAATTGTTCGAGACCGCGGTCCGTGAGCGGATGCTGCACGAGTTGCATCAAAACTTTTGACGGCATTGTAGCGACATGCGCGCCGAGTCGCGCCGCCTCAACGACGTGCATCGGGTGGCGGATGCTCGCCGCGAGCACCTCCGTCTTCCATTCGTAGTTGCCGTAAATCTCGACGATCTCGCCGATGAGCTGCATCCCGTCTTGCCCCACGTCATCGAGGCGACCGACGAACGGCGAAACGTAAGCCGCGCCCGCTTTGGCGGCGAGGATCGCTTGTGCGGCGGAGAAGCAGAGCGTGACGTTGACCTTCGTGCCTTCGTCCGTTAACGTGCGCGTGGCGCGCAAGCCGTCAATCGTCAAAGGGCATTTGACGACAACGTAAGGCGAGATTTTTACGCTCTCGCGCCCTTCGCGCAGCATCCCTTCCGTGTCAAGGCTCGTGACTTCGACCGAGACGGGGCCGCGCACCGCGTCGCAGATCGCGGCGATGTGTTCCTGCCAGACGACGTTGCTTTCCTTGGCCGCGAGCGAAGGATTGGTAGTTACGCCGTCAATCAAGCCGAGCTTCACCGCCTCGCGTATCTCTTGTAAATTAGCCGTATCGAGAAAAAACTTCATATCAACCTCCGGGTGCTAAATCGAACATTTCGATTGGGCATTCAAATTTATCGAACCGTGTTGCGCAACGTGCCGATCCCTTCGATCTTGACTTCCACCGTGTCGCCTGAACAAAGCGGCCCGACGCCCGCCGGAGTGCCCGTGGCGATTAAATCTCCGGCTTCGAGCGTCATGTGTTCGGAGATGTAGCGAAGCAAGTGCGCAACGGGAAAAATCATATCACGGGTGTTCCCGCGCTGGCGCGC
>JACCYN010000174.1 GCA_013696465.1 Pyrinomonadaceae bacterium | reverse complement strand
GCCATCATCATCAGCATCACGGGCAAGATGATGGCGAGTTCGATGAGTTGCGTACCTTTATCTTCGCGCACGAAACGACATATAAAGCCGTTCTGTTTTGTATTCTTCCTTTTCATCGCTCGCCTCTTATTTGTAAAGCACGGGGACGGCCATCAAGGCGTTGCCGGGTGCGCCGCCGGGATTGAAGCCGCCGCGCCCGACGACGACGCGATCTTCGATGTATTCGGCTTCAAGGTCGCCGCCATTGCCGCCGTCAATCTTGCGTTTCAAGAAGAACGCGCCGAAGCGGTCGAACGTCACGACGTTGCGCCCGTTGTCGTACTCGCTGATCTTGATGATCGGGATGATTACGACGCGGCGACCGGGCACGCCCGGATTGCGCGGGCTTTGGTGGTAAGGAGAACTATCCGGGTTTACCTGTGCTTGGAGATACTGCTTGTAAGTAATGTTCTCCATCACGTTTGTGTCAGGCGGATGATTCGTCGGATCAAGTTGACTGTCATAATCGTCGAAGCGCGTGTTGATGCCAGCTCGCACAGGACCGGAGTTGACGCCTGGCTTGGTGTCTATCGAATAGGTCGCACCGGCTTCCGCACATTCGTCCACGCCGCTTGCGATGCCCGCTCTCACATCGCTGCCGCCGCGCCCCGCCACAGCAAGCACTTGGTAGTTGCCCGGCGAGACACTGTTCTGTGGCGCGCCGCGAATCACGTAAGTCTGGCCGGGCAGGATTGTCGCCACGTTTTCGTCAATGACGGAGAGTGGAATCCAATCGCAGAAGTTGTTCGGCGGCACGCTCATGCCCGCGGTCGCCTCCGCCGCGAGATCAACGCTGTCGGTTTTGAGCGCGATGGCGGCGAAGGAAACTGACACTGGCGAGTCGTTTGTGACGACGCGCACGAAGCGAATGGTTTTTGCGACGGACGGAGCCTTCGCGTCCGCCTCGCTCATGTAAGTGTCGTTGATGTTAACGGCGAACGTGACGTTGGCGCGCGTAATTTGGACTCCGTTGTTGTTGAAGTCGTAGTTGTTCATCGCTTGCACGGCGCGGTCGGTCGCCATCTCGATGCCGGAGGGGTGAGCGTTGAGCGCGGCGGCGGCGGCAAGCGCCGAAGCGTCGGCGGCATTCTGCAGTTCGGTCTTCGCCAGATAGAAGTGGCTGATGTCAACGCATAAGCCGACGGCAAGCAGGAAAGAGAGCATCCCGATGGCGGAGACGGCGAGAATTGATCCGCGCTCGCCTCTTCGCTCTTCGCTTATGTTCTTAATCGTTTCTTGTCGCATCCTTTTTGCTCTCCTTTCCTACCGCTTCCAAGCTGCGTATCCCTAACCTTTACTCTCGTTCGTTTTAACGAGGTATCGGCGGAATCGAATTCGTCCGCGCCTGTGTTACGGGCGCTTGAGCGGGCGGAGGCGGAGGCGGCGCGAATTCAGGCAGCATGACTTGCGGCTCCGGCAAAGCGAGTCCGTTGAGCGAAGCGACTCCGGTCACGGTCGTCGTGGTCGGCGCAGGCGCATTGCGTTGCGTTGCGGGTTGCGTGGCCGGTGTTGTGGTCGCGGGTTGCGCGTTGTTGGTGCTGCCGGTCGAATGACCGCTTGCGCCCGTGATGCCTTCGCCGCGCGGCTCGACGCCCAAGGGCGAACCGTTGCGAAGATTGTCAACGCCGCGCAAGACAGGCAAATCGTCGGGGTTGACGGGCTTGACCAATTGCGCCGTGACGATGAACATCAACTCGGTTTCTTGTCTCTGGAATTGCGACGAGCGGAAGAGCGCGCCCAAGATTGGGATGTCGCCCAAGAGCGGAACTTTCGAGAGCGAACGGGTTTCGTTGTTGTCTAAGAGTCCGGCGAGCGCGAACGATTGACCGTCGCGGAGTTCGACGCCGGTTTTGGCGCGGCGCGTGCGCAGCGCGGGGATCACGAAGCCGTTGAACTTAACGCCGTTGGCGAAATCAATCGTCGAGACTTCAGGTTCGAGTTCGAGGCGGATGTGATCCTCGTCAATGATCGTCGGCTTGAAGTTGAGGCGCACGCCGTATTCTTTGAACACGATGGTGACGGTCGCGCGGTCGCCGCCGCTGTTCTGGAGCATCGGCACCGGGTATTCGCCGCCCGCGAGGAAACTCGCTTGTTGCCCGTCCATCGCAATCAAATTCGGCTCGGCTAAAGCGCGCAACGCGCCGTTGGTTTGTAGAGCGCGGATGTAAGCTTGCGTGCCGATGGCGTTGTTGAAGAGGAAGAGGTTGACGCCGCTTTGCAGCATGTTAAGAATGCCGTTCGATGCGCTGCCGAGCGAGGCGGGGCCGTTCGGGCTGGTGAAGACGGACGTGCCGCCGTTCACAGACGCAAACGACGAACCGAGTTCGCGCATTTTCGAGCGCGAGACTTCCGCCACTCTCACTTGCAGTTGCACCTGCGCGATGCTCCTCACAGGGCCTTGCAGCAAGTTCACGGTTTTGAATCCGGCCGCTTCGACGACCGACTGCGCTTGCGCGACAACTTTCGGATCGGTGACGCTGCCGGATAAAACAACCGAGCCGTTGGCTTGGCTGAGTCGGATGTCGTCTTTCGGAAAGAGCGCGCGAATCTGCGCGTCAATAAGTGAAAGATTGGTGCGAACGAAAACATCGAAGACGACGAAGCCGCCAGCAGTTTTGTCCCACGCAATGAAGTTGACTTGCCCGAAAGATTTGCCGTTGACGAGAACTTGATCGGGTGCGACGAGCACGGCTTCGGCAACTTCCGGGTTGGAGACGGAGAAGCGTCCGATTGAGCGATCAAAATTGATCACGCGCGATTGTCCGACGAGCACGTTGATCGGAATCGCCTCGCGCCCGTTGTTTGCAAACGACGCGCTGACGGAAGTTTCTTGCGCCGAAACGCTCGTGGCGAAAAGGGCGACAAAGGCGAGCGCGACGGAGACAAACACGAAGCGACGCGCGGCGGGGGAATGTTTTTGCATGATTTGCTCCTTTTTGGAACGATGAATGATGCACGCGGAACGATGAAGTTTAAGAACAAACCATTTGTCTTTTTATTCATCGTCCCACGTTCATCGTTATCTGGTTATGGAAGATCAACATTGCGTCGCTTTGCGCCTTCGATCATTTCGACTGATGCGCGCGGCGCGGCGGGCGCGGGAGAGGCGGCAGCGTTGTTGCCCGACGTCGTTGTCGGGGCAACGCTCCGGCTCGTCTCGCGCGGTGCTT
>JACCYN010000108.1 GCA_013696465.1 Pyrinomonadaceae bacterium | reverse complement strand
TGCTGAGCCTGTACCTCTCGCCGAACCTGAAGTTCTTGCCGACGCGAAGATCAAAATTGAAGTAACGACCGCTACGTTTTTCGATGCTACCGTCGGGATTTACGATAAACCCGCCGCGCTGACTGTTTACCCTCGCCTGTGTGCAACCGCGTGGGTTGAGGCTGCGAACCACATCCGTAGGAGTAACTCCGGCAGGTCTGTTGCGTACAGCCTGAAGAAGGGCTAACGGGTCAACGCCCTCGCAGAGGCGGTCGTTCGTTGCGAGTCCGTCGCCGTCAATATCAACGCCCGTGGTGGGCGAGTACGGGCGCGCGCTGGCGAGCTGTAGGATGGGCGAGATTTGAATGCCATAGGGCAAGTCGAAGACGCCGCTAGCCACCACGCGGTGGCGCTCGTCAAACCGCGTCGGTCCGAACTCATTCTCTCTGAATTGATTTTCGGGAGTCACTGCGATGCCGTTACCCGTGTAGGAGGCGACAGGCTGCCCGCCCCATGATCTAGAATTCGCAAGGACGTAGCTTGCCGAGAAGGTCATGTTGCGCCTGCGTCCGCGCAAGGTCGTCGCCCAACTGTCGTAGAGCGAGCGGTTGCTTGTGCCGATCATGTTGATCTGTTCGAGCCGGTTCGCCGGGAGTCCCGCGTCAACGAACGCGCGGTCGAAATAGCGGCTGTTGACGCCGCGCGCGCAACGCGGCGAGTTCGGCGTTGAGCCGGGGTAAAGCGGGTTACAAATGTTCTCGATGCGCGGATTGATCACCTGCACGCGCGGCTCGTCTATGCCGAGCGTGTGAACGTAGTCGCTCGAAAGCGTGATGCCGCTGAACAGTTGCGTCTCGAAGCCGATGGAAAACTTCTGGACGTAAGGCTCACTGGCGTGCGGGTCAGTGATACGTCCGAAGCTGCCCGTGCCGAGTTGATCAATCGAAAATCCGGCCGGGAGTCCGGGGAGCGGATCGACGCCGAAACGGAAGCCGGAGAGTTGCCCGACGCCGACGGCGCTGTTCGTCAGATTTAGAACAGTCTGGTAAATCTCCGCGCCGCTCTGCGCCAAACCGAAGATCGTCAAATTCTGGAAAAGCTGATCGAAGAAGATTCCGTAGCCGCCGCGAATAACCGTCCGACCTGTGCCCGTCGGGTCCCAAGCGACGCCGACGCGCGGCTGAAACTCCAGCCAATTCGGTGTCCGGCGGCTAATCTTTGAAGTGTCTTCGGTGATCGCGCGGGCGCGGGGGTCGTTGAGTTGTTGCAAGAGAGCAATCGTGCGGTTGTTGGTTTGGTCGGGCAAATTGCCGATGTTAGCGTCCCAGCGCAGTCCAAGGTTGAAGGTCAAATTCGGTCGCACCTTCCAATCGTCCTGCACGTAGAAGGCGAGTTGATGAAAAACTTGATCGTGGCTCGCTTCGCCCGTGGCGAACGAGATCGCTTGCACGGCTCCGGGCGTGGCGAAGCCTTGCGGGTAGCGCGTCGTGTTGGTTGTGATCACCGACGGCGTGTCGAAGAAGTTGACCGTGTAGCCGCTTGAGCCGAAGAAGAAGTAGCCGCCGAGGTCTGTATAGATGTAGTTTGTGCCGAAACGCAGATTGTGGTCGCCAGCCGTCAGCGTGAAGTCGTCACGGAATTGATATTTGCGCTCCAGCGTCGCCTGCGGCGTGTTTACGTTAGGACCGATCTCGACGCCGCCGGGGAAGGTAAGTCTCGGCTCCGTAGTCACGCCGAGAATCTCGTTGCTGAAGTCTTGCACGTGGAACGTGAACTGATTCACCTTCGATGGGCTGATGGTGTAAGTGTGGTTAGTGACGAAACTGTACAGCTTGTTGTTAGTGAAGTTGCCGCCGCTCAAATCAGTCACGGCCGGGTTTGACACTTGGTCGTTGGGCGAGTCGTTTTTCTGGTACGCGAAGCGGTAGAACATCGTCTGATTATCAGTCAGGCGGTGATCGATCTTCGCCGTCAGCAGCGTGTCGTTGTACGGAGTCGGAATCTCGGACACGGGCTGCGCGCCGGGGATGAGATTGATTTGCGTGAGGGCCGCTTGGCTCACAATAACGTTCTGCCGTTCGCGGAAACGCTCCAACGCGAAGAAGTAGAAGAGCCGATCTCTGAGGATGGGCCCACTGACGGAGCCGCCGACTTCATGGCGATTGAAATCCGGCTTGATAAAATTGGGGTCGGCCGCCCGCCGCTGATTCTCAAAGAAGTCGAAGGCGCGCATGGATTCGTTGCGAAAGTTATAGAAGAAAGAGCCGCGCAGATCGTTCGTCCCCGATTTGGTGATCACGTTGACCACGCCGCCGACCGCCCGCCCCTGCTCAGCCGTCCAACGGTGCTGGAGCACTTGAAATTCTTGAATTGATTCGTAAGAAAAGTTTTGGAGAAGACTTCCGACGACGTTATCTTTGTTGTCGCCGCCGTCCACATTAACGTCCACTTGGCGACCGTCGCCGCCGTTGAAGGCGACATTGCCGACGCGCGTTTTAGTGGGATCGAAATTACCGGCGGGGCGCGCTTCCGGCATGATGGTGGCCAAATTTGCAAACGTGCGGTTGAGGAGCGGCAGATTCTCGACCTCTATGGGTGTCACGACGCCGCCGATGTCCGAGCGCGTCGTCTCTACGAGAGCCGCGCCCGCCGAGACCTCAATAGTCTCGGTCAATTGTCCCGGGTTCAAATTCAAGTTGAGAGTTTGCCTTGTCCCGACGTTCAACTCAACGTCCCTGACGAGCGTGCGGCTGAAGTTCGGCGCTTCGACGCTAAACTCGTAAGCGCCCGGCGGCAGTTGGGTGAGCGTGTAGTCGCCGGATTCGTTCGTCTGCGCCGTGCGCGTTAAATTGGTTCCCGTGTTGCGCGCCGTCACAGTCGCATTCACGACGGCCGCTCCGTTCTGGTCTTCCACCCGCCCGGTGACATCAGCCGTCGTCTGCTGCGCTGCGGCGGGGGCGATTAGGAGCACACACAGGACGAAAAAGCCCGCGACGATTCTGGGCATTGCTTGTGGGTATAGCATCATGCAATCTTCTCCTCTTGATAGATATATGCGATCTAAGTTTAGAAATTCTTAGAAAAACGCCTGGTTTGAATCTGCAGCGGCGGCATTATTCCACCGCCACCCGTTTAATTCAAGGATTATTTCAAAAAATTGAAAATTGTAGGGCACGACTAATGAGGATTTATGAACATCGAGGGCAGAGAGACTTGCTTGACACTCAGGTACGACGCTCTGTTACCATCCTCCTTCTACGCTTCTGATTGGAAATTGTGGCAAAAGAAAGTTTGATCCGTGAATCAACCGTCGAACGCGTGCGCAGTGCGAAGAACGTGTTTGCACTGACGGGGGCGGGCGTGTCGGCTGAATCCGGCGTGCCGACGTTTCGCGGCGGCGGCGGCGCAACGGTGTGGAAAGGAATGCCGTTTGACGTGATCTCTTCCGCGCAGATGGTTGAACGCGATCTGGCGGCCGTTTGGGAATGGTTTGATTATCGTCGCGGCGTGCTGCGCGAGTTGAAACCGAATGCGGCGCACACGACGCTCGCTGAGTGGGAGGAAAAGTTTAACGACTTCACGCTCGCCACGCAGAACATTGACGGGCTCCACGCGGCGGCCGGGTTAAAGGACGTGCTCGAATTGCACGGCACGATCTGGCAGGCGCGCTGTTTGGCGTGCGACCGGAGCAAGAGTTTGCGCGACGAGAGAGGCGGAGAGCAGCCACAGCGCCCGCCCGTGTGTGGGACGTGTGGCGGCGAGATGCGCCCTGACGTGGTGTTGTTCGGCGAGATGTTGCCCGCGAACGTTTTAGAAAGAGCGGCGGAAGCAGCCGAAAGATGCGATGTATGCTTTGTCATCGGCACTTCCGGCGTCGTTTACCCGGCGGCCGGGTTAGCCGAAATCGCAAAACGCGCGGGCGCTTACGTGATCGAGATCAACCCAGAGCGAACGGCGTTGAGCGACCTTTGCGACGAAACGATAAAGGGACAGGCGGGAGAAATTTTGCCGCGATTTCAAATTTAATGCGCACACTTTATTTCGATTGTTTCG
>JACCYN010000085.1 GCA_013696465.1 Pyrinomonadaceae bacterium | reverse complement strand
ACGACGCAACTGAAACAAGGAGTTTCTTGATGTCATCCACAAAACGAGATGCGCCACCCGCCAATCGGCTGCTTGCGGCTCTCCCCAAAAAAGAATATCAACGCTTGCTGCCCCAGTTGGAACACGTTCCGCTGACTTTCGGCGACATCCTCTACGAATCCGGCGAGCGAATCCGGCACGTTTATTTCCCTAACGATTCCATCGTCTCTTTGCTTTCGGCGGTAGAAGACCGCGAGCTTCTCGAAGTGGGAATTGTCGGAAATGAAGGTATGGCAGGCATCTCCGTCTTCATGGGCGTGGACACGTCGCTTAATCAAGCTATTGTGCAAGGCACAGGAACCGCGATGAGGATGAAAGCGACGACGCTGCGCAAGGAAGTCGACGATCTTGAATCCCTGCACCGTTTGCTGAACCGCTACACGCACTCGCTGTTAACTCAGATTTCTCAATCAGCCACCTGCAATCGCTTCCACAAGGTAAACGCGCGGCTCGCCCGTTGGTTGCTTATGAAACGCGACCGTTTGGGAGCAGACGAGTTTCGGCTAACGCAAGAATTTATGTCTAAAATGCTGGGTGTTAGGCGCGAGGGTGTTAGTGTGGCGGCTGGCGCGCTTCAAAGAAGCAAATTGATTAACTACAGCCGGGGCATCATTACCATTCTTGATCGCGCTGGTTTGGAAGCGGTTTCCTGCAAGTGCTACAAGATCATCAAAGACGAAAGCGACAGCTTTCTCAATTGATAGCGACTAAAATGCGTGAGGACTGTTCGTTAATTGGGTCGAGCGCGCTTACTTTAGACAACAGAATTTTCCTTGTCCGTAGATTTACGGTCGCGTGTCGAACGCTTGCGCTCAAGCTTCGGTGCGCGCGTGAATAAGGCGGCGCATCCGGTCTGAGAAAAGCACGTCGATCTTCTGCGGCTCAACGAGCGACATAACTTCGCCCTGCCCGTAAGTCGAATGCGTCATCGTCTGCCCGGCACGATACAGATGCGTCCGGTCGTAAGGCGCGCCGGGCTGTGCCGACGGGCGTTGCGACGTGCGCGCAGCGCGCTTGAAAGTGCTTAATGTGCCGCACTTCGGACAATTAACACGCGAGATGTGTCCGTGCTTGGTGACGGATGTTACGATGTGCCCGCGCTCCTCTTTGCACACCGCACATAATTTATCCGCCCGCTCGCCAATAGTGTGTTGCTGCTCATCCATAAAGTCCTCTTTCTTTGCTTTCACTTGTACCTGTAAGTGATACGTCCCCTCGTAAGGTCGTAGGGCGACATCTCGACGCTCACGCGGTCGCCCATCAGAATGCGGATGCGGTTCTTGCGCATCTTACCGGAAATTTGCGCCAACACGACGTGTTCGCTGTTGTCGAGTTTTACTTTGAAAAAAGCGTTGGGCTGCTTGTCAATTATCATCCCTTCGGCCGGGATCAAGTCATCTTTAGACAATAAGTTTTCTCCTTCGGTTATCCTGCGGGTGTTAAAGCGTAACATAGACCAAAAGTAAAAGCCTCCGGCAAAAAGTTCTCTGCCGGAGGCTTCGTGTAAAAGAGTCGCCGGACATGAGCGAACGGCGAGTTAGTAGCGAGAGTTGCTGCCGCCGTAGCCGCCGCGTCCACCGCCGCCGCCACCGCGATTGCCACCACCGCCGTAGCCGCCGCGTCCGCCGCCACCGCCGCCGCGATCTTCACGGGGCTTGGCTTCGTTGACGGTCAAAGCGCGACCGCCCATCTCTTGACCATTGAACTGTTGAATGGCCGCGTTGCCCTCTTCCTTTGAAGACATTTCGACGAAGCCGAAGCCGCGCGAGCGTCCCGTTTCGCGGTCTTCAACGACCGACGCTGATTCGACCGTGCCCGCTTGCGCGAACAGTTGTTGCAAATCTTCGCTCGAAGTCTGAAAAGCGAGATTGCCGACGTAAAGTTTCATTGACATGAATTTGTACCTCTCTCCTCGTGGGAGTATCTAAGAGAAGCTTGCGAATCAAAGTGGCTTCGATGTAACGGTTGGCAACGAAAACTTCGTGTTCGGGTGCTCTATATAAAGAGCGGCTTCTAAAGTTAAAATCAGCCTGCTCTCGAACGATCCGAAACGCTGACGCCGTTTTCAGGCGCGGCGCGCATCACCGTTGATGCGCGAGAGAAGGAGTAAGTGCGAATTTATGATGCGCTAAGCAACGTTTTAGTTGTCAGGGTGGCACGTTGTATCAAGCTTTTGTTTTAGGGCTGCGCTTAGTGAGTGCTTTTAATAGCGGCTAAGGTGTCCATTCCCCGCCTTTAGAGTTTGCGTTCACGGGCGAGATACTCCTCGCGTCGGAGCACGCTCGCCGTATCAACGGCTTCTTGAATGGTCATCCTACTATCGGCAACACTGTCGTCGGCTCTCACTCCGCCTGCTTTCACTTCCCATTGGTCAGAGTTTTTATGTTTTCGCCGGTTAAGCGTCTCTGCCGCTTCATAACCGCTCACCGCGGTGAACGAGCGGAGAAGCGCCTCGATTCTGTTGCGCTCTTGCGTGGTATTTTCTATCGCAACGCGGACGATTTCCCTTGCGCTACTAACATCTCCCGGCGACGAAGACGACCCCGCTTGTAGATTGATGCGGGGCGTGCCCGCAAGCTCGTAAAGTTCACTACGGTATTGGGCAAGCGCCGCCAGATAATCCTTGCAGAGATTGACGACGTTTTCGGTTGTCGCCGTGTCGAGCGCGTGCTTGGCGTCGTAAAGTTTCTCTTCCGACTCTAAATTCAACATGATCGGTTGATCAATTCCCCACCGGCGTTCGTTGAAAGCGTGCCTTACCTTCTGCGTCTTCCCATGAAATATCCAGCACGTAAGGTCTGACTTTACCCGTTATCACTTTAAGGCGTTGCAATTGGTCGTGATCGCGTGGCGCCGGTTTTCCGTCGATCCAAGTTCTGTGCGACAGGATGACTTTCTCTTTCGGTTGGATAGACTTGATAGCCTCGAATCTAATATGGACTCGTGAAGGGCCGCCGCCCGGAGTTTCTTCATCTTTCAGAAAGACGGTGAGAATCTCGACGCACTTGAGGGTGTAGTCAGTCGCATTCATCAACTCTAATTGAATTTCCGCTTCGTCATCTACGAAGCTTACGGTAAACGGCTCTTCCGTTTTGCTCACGAGATAATGTTTCGCGTCACGGCTAACAAGGTTGGTTTGACTCATTCGTGGTCACTCTCAATCGCTCTTTGCGGGCGAGTTCTAATTCTTGCCAATGAATATAAAGCCGCTCCCGCGGCGAGCGTCACCACTCCCGCAGTAAGCAGCACGCTGTTCGCTCGTGCGATGGTGGTCGTAACATCGGTTAAGGATAGCGCGGTGAAGAGGAGCATAAGAACAACGCCTACCGCCATCAAAATCAACCCTTGAGATTTGCGAGTGCCCGGCGCCCTCTGAGACATCTTAATCCTCCCGTCGTTACCCTACGTCCGCACGGCTCTGAGCTGCTGGCTTTTGTTCTTCCATGAACCGTTTTTTCTCTTCTTGCCAAGTGTTCGCCATGCGCTCCAAACTAGGTTTGTATCGTTCGAAATCTTGCCCGACTAAATCTGCCGTTGATTTAGTAACATAAAACGCTGGCTTCTGGTCAGAGTCGGCGTTGTGCGCTGGCATCGCAAACAAATCGGTAGTCGCATCATCAATAATGACCTTCACGCCGCACCAGCCCGCGTCATGTCCGCTCACTTCCGTCCGCTTTATCTTCTCAGATGCCATACGATTGATTCGTCGAGATGCGTCGCTATTTACGAGGTCACAGCCTCAACCGATTTTTTGTCCGCGTCGCCCGCTCGCTCCTTATCATTGATCGTGTAAGGCACTAATCCTTGTTTGACTTCTTCGAGAGCGATACTTGTATTTTTGCTTCGCTTTGGGTCAACATCGATCCGGGGGCGTGAGCCATGCAGAAGTTGCTTCGCTCTTAAAACCGCCACGCTGACAAGGCGGAACCTTGAGTCCACGCCCTGCCATTGCTCCTCGTTCATGATGTTGCTGAAGCTATTGTGTGTTGCTTTATCTGTCTTACTCATAAGGCGCTTCGACTTTCTGTGTTTAATCTAAAAGGCGCATCGTAGGGATGCATCATCTACCGGATGCTCGCTAAATGAGATTGAGCATGTAAAAGACCACGGGCGCTGCCAAAACAACGATTACCGTAATGTGCAGCCAACTCATCGCCGACTGGTGGCAGTAAGGGCACTTAATCTCCCAAACCCGCAATACGCCTTCACACTGGTGGCAATTCTTTATCATCTCAAGCCTCTCTACCGTCCTTGCGGTTGTTCCATTAACCACAAATGCGCCGTTCTCTTTACGCTTGACTGAAAATGTGCGCCCATCCTGTTCCCGCGCAAGTAAGACATGAAGCGGTGGCGCTGCGCCTGCCGGTGCCTTCGCACTTCTGACATTTCCCCGCCGGTTGAGTGACCATGACATGACCCTTCCCGCCGCAGACCAGACACGAGATGATGTAGCCTACGGAGACGGCTCTTTTCCCCGACCCCTCGCACCACGCACACTTCTGTGGCGCTTGACTTCTTTGCGGTTGGCTCACGCCGCACCGCTTTTCCGAGGACTCGTCAGATTTACTGCCAAGCGCGGTTTACCTTCAACGGGCAACGGCTCAACTTGCAGAGAACGGTGTCCGTCCGTATTTCTGTGTGACCTATTGGGCGACTGGACTAATCCATGCCGGGTGTGCGCCTTCCAAAGACGGTTTGAAAAGTTTGAATAGATCGAACTCTCCGGCAATCCAAGATCGTCTTTATCGTACTTCGCCATTATCGTTTCCCTTCCGTTTGCCCCTGAGACGGACGAACACCGAGAGCGTCATCTTTCTCCCAGACGTGCCGTGCGTGACGCAACCACCTGCCAGCGTTCCCGCTGCTTCTCATACACTTTGCTGAGTTGATAAAAGCCGCTGAAGTCACGACCTTTGAACCGACTTTTAACCGTCGCATGGCCGGTAAATACAGCCCTGCTTCCGTCAATATGTGTATCAACGTCATTAAGGTTGATAATTTCGTCTGTGAGGTCGCCCGACTTGTAGATGCCAATGCCAAGAATGCGTTTCACGTATTCCAATTTCTTTCTGCAGGGATCGCTAAGGTGGTTGAGCTAATGACTTCAGGTGATCTGGTAGATTCCAGAGGAGCTGAGAAGGGAGTGAGCCGGACTCGATTCCCGGTGATTATATCTCACATACAGCTTATATGTCAAAAGTAAAATATCTTACATAGACAATATATCTCGCTTATGATAAATAATGACATCAGAAAGGGGGTGCGCACTTTGATTGAGATTAAGGTAGATGGATTGTTGGAAGAGCATGGGCGATCCTTTTATTGGTTGGCTAAAGAGACGGGCATCAGTCACACGACGCTGTGGCGGCTGAAGAAAGGCAAGGCGCTAGGAATCAACTTCGACACTTTGGAGAAGATTTGTCATGCGTTAAGCTGTCAACCGGGTGACGTGCTGAAATTCGCGGCCGAGAAGAAGAAAAGACGTAGCGGTTAAGAACGGATTTTTGGCTTAATCTTACGTCTTTCAAACTTACCCCACCGGCAAAGCTTCAAACGCGACGCGCTCTAGGCCGCTTCACATTCATCATTCACTCTTAGTAGCAGTTGGGACGAATTGCTGCGGGGCGGATATGGCGTTTAAGGGGGCAAGCTTGATGCTTTTCGCTAACCCTAGGAGTTGGAGCAGACGAATACCCCACCAGTTAAGATCGATCTCATACCAAGCAAGCCCGTGACGCGCCGCCGCCGGGTAAGCGTGATGATTGTTGTGCCAACCCTCGCCGAATGTCAGTAGCGCGACCCACCAGTTGTTACGCGAATCGTCGTCCGTCGCAAAGCGGCGCGAACCCCACAGGTGCGTTGCCGAATTGACGAGCCACGTGGCATGAAGCGCAAGCGTGACGCGAAAAAAAACGCCCCATAAAAAAACTGACCAGCCGAAAGCGAAGAGCAGAATCAATCCAAGAATCACGAGCGGCATGTAGTAAAAGCGGTTAAGGAAAACATGGACGCGATCTTTGTAGAGATCGGGCGCGTAGCGGCGCAAAACCGATTCGGAATGCTGCTGTGCCGTTCCTGTCAAAATCCAGCCCGCGTGTGACCACCACTTGCCTTCGCGCGGCGTATGTGGATCAACTCCGGGTACTTCTGTGTGTTGATGATGGATGCGATGGGTCGCCACCCAATTGATCGCTCCGTCTTGCAGGGCGAGCATTCCGCAAACGGTCAAAATATATTCGAGCCATTTGGGCGTCTTAAACCCCCGGTGCGTGAGCAGGCGATGATAACCCATGCCGATTCCGAGACTGCCTGCGAGCCAATAGAGAAAGACGGCGGCAACGATTCCCTGCCAACTAGGGAAGAAGAGCGCCGCCACCGCGCCGACGTGAAAGAAGGATATGAACGTCGCGTTGACGCGGTGGATGCCGCTTTTTCGTTCGTTAATAATTGGTTCAACCTGCATATTTCTGCTGTTCTTTCCTTAGCGCCGCTCGCCGTAGTTTACTTGCTGTTCGCTTACTGGGCATGAATAAGGCGGCGCATCCGGTCTGAGAAAAGCACGTCGATCTTCTGCGGTTCGATCACCGATGTGACTTCGCCCTGCCCGTAGGTCGGGTGCAACATCGTCTGCCCGGTGCGGTAGGTGCGCGTCCGGTCATAGGGCGTGCCGGGTTGTGACGAAGGACGTTGCGGGGTGCGCTTGGCGCTTTTGAACGTGCTGCTGGTGCCGCACTTCGGACAACTCACACGCGAAATCTGCCCGCGCTTCGTCACGGAGATCACGACGTGACCGCGCTCTTCATCGCACGCCGCGCATAACTTCTCTACGCGCTCGCCGACCGAGAAACTAGGCTTTTCGATTTTTTCCATATCATCCTCCTTCACTGCCGCGCCGCCCGAATCGTCACGCGGCGCGCAAAGACATTTACTGAACCAAGAAAGGAAAGCTTACCTGCTGGCGCGTCGCGGGCGAAACGACCGACGCCCGCTTCCTGCGCCGCGCACCGGCGAAGCCAACTTAGCTTTGCGGCTCACGCTCGTTTGAACGCCCGCGAAAGCAGGCAATACAATGCGCTCGACCGTCTGCCCCGTGAGGCGCTCGATGGCGCGCATCGAAAGTTCTTCCGGCGGCGTCACAAGCGTGATCGCGCGCCCCAGATTCCCCGCTCTTCCCGTGCGCCCGATGCGATGCACATAATCCTCCGGCGCGTCGGGCACGTCGTAGTTGATCACGTGCGACACGGAATCAACGTCAATGCCGCGCGCAGCGATGTCGGTGGCGATGAGCACGCGCGTTTGTCCGTCTTTGAAGGCGCGCAGAGCCGCTTCGCGCTGCGGCTGTGAGCGGTCGGCGTGAATGCGGTTCACACGGTGTTCGCGCGCTTCGAGAATGTGCGAGAGGCGTTCCGCCCCGCGTCGCGTGCGCGTAAACACCAGCACGCGCTCAAAGCGTTCGCGCTCAAGCAAATCGAGCAGCAACGCGGTTTTAGATTCCGTGGCGACCGGATAGAACATCTGTTCGACGTTTAGGGGAGGGCGCCCGCGCGGATTCACTTCGACGAGTTGCGGACTCTGCATTGTTCCGCGCGCGATCTTTTCAATCTCGGACGACATCGTGGCTGAAAACAATAACGTCTGTCGTTTGACGGGAAGCTTTGCGAGCACTCTGCGAATCGAAGGCCAGAATCCCATATCGAGCATCCGGTCGGCTTCGTCGAGCACAAGAGTTTCGACGTATGAAAGATCGATTGTGCCGCGTTCCATGTGATCGAGCAGGCGTCCCGGCGTGGCGACGACAAACGCGGCGCCGCGCCGCAAGGCGTCGCACTGCCGCGCCATCCCTGCGCCGCCGATGATGCCGACACAACGCGGCGCTTTCTTCGGCGCGAGCTGACGGTAGCTGTCAACGATCTGCGACACGAGTTCGCGCGTCGGCGCGAGTATCAGCACGCGCACGCCGGGGCGCGCGTTTTCCATTATACGTTGGATGATTGGAAGAAGAAATGCAGCCGTTTTACCTGTGCCTGTTTCGGCGCAGCCGATCAAATCGGAGCCGCTTAAAACAACGGGGATCGCCCTTTGTTGAATCGGTGTCGGTTCGGTATATCCGAGAGACTCGCAGCCGCGCACGAGCACGGGCGTCAGTCCCAGTTCAGAAAAATTCATTAAATTCGCTTATCCTTAAATTCCTTTTGCCCTTCGTTTCGGTTAATGACCGAAGAAGAACGTTTGATGCTGAAAAAAAGAGAAGCGCCTCCGGCAAATGGTTTCTGCCAGAGGCGCTTTGTGTAAAGAGTCGCTGGGAGGTTTCTTGCGAAAGGGTTACCAGCGAGGCGAACGATCACGGTCGCCGCCGCCGCCGCCACCGCCGCCGTAGCCGCCGCGACCACCACCACCGCCGCGATTGCCACCGCCGCCGCCGCCGTAGCCGCCGCGTCCGCCACCACCACCACCGCGATTCTCGCGCGGTCGGGCTTCGTTCACCGTTAGGTTACGGCCGTTGTGTTCCTTGCCATTAAATTGCGCGATGGCCGCTTCGCCTTCTTCTTTGGTCGCCATTTCGACGAAGCCGAAGCCGCGCGAGCGTCCCGTTTCGCGGTCTTCAACGACCGACGCTGATTCGACCGTGCCCGCTTGCGCGAACAATTGTTGCAAGTCCTCGCCCGAGGTTTGGAACGCGAGATTGCCGACGTAAAGTTTCATAGTCATGTAGATGTACCTCTCCTCTTTGAATAGGAGCGTGTGAGAGAAGCTTGCGAATTTGAAGTGGCTTCGGTGTAACGGTAGCAGCGAAGGCTCAGGGTTCGGGTGCTCTACAGTAGAGCGGCTTCTAAAGTTTAAATCAGCCTGCTCTCGAACAATCCAAAACGCCGCCGTCAATACATCTGTACGGGGGGCGCATCACCGTTGATGCGCGAGAGAAGGAGTAACGACCATATGATGCACTACTTTGTGCCTCGGTTGCAAGGTTAAATGTGCCAATTTAACTTTGAGCGTCGCCGCGGGCAGAGCGATCAGGCGATCTTAAACTCTCTGAATCATGAAGCAGAGCGACGACATTTAACTCACGCTAAACCGAAGCGAGCTTGCAAAATCCCGACGGAGAACATGATCTTTATTCATCGCCGCCCTTCCCCTTAACTTCGGCCGGTGCGATCTCTCTTTCCTCCTTGTTCTCCTCAAACATCTCTTTCTGCGCGCGCTTCTGCGTGTCGTGGTGTTGTTCCTTTGAAGACTCTTTCCCCTTGCGGCTGCCAATTTGAAAGAACACGAGCGAGATGATGACTGCCGCCATCGTCAAACCGTATTGCATCGTCTCCACCGGCTGATTCCACTGCACGAACTGCTGCAAGAATTTCACCGCCAAGATCACCACGACGACGCTGATGACTTTAGACTCCAAGTCGGCGAGGCTCTCCATGCCGAGCGCGGCCGTTAAATTCAACGGCGTGATGAAGAGGCTGTAGAGTCCGACGCCGATGATGTAGAAGACGACGGCGCGCAGTATCACGCCGATCACCGAAAGAGTTTCGACGACGATCTCCGTCTCGTTTGAATCGCCGCGATTGACGAGTCCGCTCCACGCCCTAACGATTGATTGCGCGGCGCTCACCGTCCCCAACAGAAAGAGCGACATCGAAAGCAGCAACACGGCGACGACCGCGAGAATCACCACGTAGCGCGTGCGCCCGATCATTCGCCCCAGCCCTGCGAACGCCGCGGCTGACGAGCCATCTGTTTTAGTATTCACTTGATGAGAAACCTTACCTGAAAATTTTAACCGCGTCGGCGGAAAAGTTAACGCGCGTGCGCCGGACATTTACGAATCAATTTTGATTTCTTCTTGCGCGACCTTTTCATCTTCCGCAATTTTTTCGCCGTGATGTTTCGCTCCGGGCACGCCCGCGTTGGCCGCTGCGTTTTCGATTTCCGCGTTAATCTTTCCGCCGATTAAAATCGCCGCGCCCGTGAGGTAAAACCAGAGCATAAGGACGATCACCGCGCCGAGCGAGCCGTAAGTGAGGCTGTAAGAATCGAAGTAACGCAGGTAGACGCGAAACAGAAACGAGACGAGCAGCCACAGGGCAACGCCGATGATGGAGCCGGGCGTAATCCAATACCATTTTTGATCAAGCAGATTCGGCGAGAAATAATAGATGAGCGCGAAGGCGAACATCACAAAGAGGAGCACGAGCGGCACTTGCACGAAAGTCCAGAAGACGAGAAACAACGGGCCTTGGTTGAAGTATCCCGCAATTACGCTTCCTAGTTCACCGCCGTAGAGCACAAGCGCGAGCGCGGAGATGATGAGCACCGCGAGCATCATCGTCAGCCCGATGGCAGAGAGGCGCAGACGCCACCACGAGCGCGTTTCGCGCACGCCGTAAGCCCCGTTGAGCGTGTCGCTGATCGCCACCATCCCGTAGCTCGCCGCCCACAACGCGGCGATAATACTGAACGACAACTTGCCGCCCGTCGAGTTCCGGTTGATCTCCTCGACCGTCGTATCAATGAGCGCCGAAGCCGAGCGGGGTAGCACGCGGCTGAAATAATCGAGCAGGCTCGCGCGCAGAAGCGTCCCGCGCTCCGCGAAATAGCCGAGCATCGCCGTCAAAAAAAGCAGCAACGGAAAAAGCGCGAGCAGGAAATAATAGGAAAGCGCCGCCGTGCGCGTGAAGAGGTCGCCTTCGTAAATCTCCAGCCACACGCGCCACGCTAAATCTTTCGGCGTCAACCCGCCATATTTCCACACCGACGCCATATCAACCTCCAACCTAGTGCCAGCAGTGTAACGCGGTCGCGGGTGTAAATTAAACCGTGAAACGCTCCTTAAGTATCAAGCCGAATTAAATTGAGTGTCGTAATGAAGTCAGGCAGTGAAAAGTAGGAGTGACAAGGTTAGCCTCTCGTCTCTCCTGCTTTTATCTTAACGACGGAATTAAGCGGATTGCCCAGCGCACGCAACCTAAAAGAAACCACCTTTAATGACAAGCAAGCTGGCGGGCAGCCCGCTCTAATGACTTGTTGGGCTACGGGTTGTCAGAAAAAGCTCTTCACAAAACGCCATTCAGTGACAAGTTGTATTGACTATTTGTAAAGCATGCTTGACATAGGATGGTGATTGCGCTACATTAAAGATGCTTTCTAATTTTGCATGTAGGAGTTCCAAAATATGGATAAATCACCTTCAACTTCCGTGAGAGATGCAGTTCTCGGATACGGCTCTTTGATTGTTTGGGCAATCTGCTACATTGGCGCACTCATTTTGCTGCGCGAATTTCAATTTCAAGGCTGGGTAAGAGTCGCCGTCGCATTGCTTCCGATTCCGCCTTTTGTGCTTTTTCTATCAATGGTCTTAGCAGAGATTCGTAGCTTGGATGAGCTATGGCGGCGAATTCATTTGGAAGCGTTAGCGATTGCATTTCCTCTGGCGATATTGCTTCTGATGATTCCCGGTTTAATGGAACTGGCAACGGGCTTGTCTCCAAACGATTGGAGTTACCGGCACGTCTGGATATTCCTGCCGATTTTTTACGCGATTGGTTTGGTTGTTTCTGTAAGGAGATACAAATGAGGAACCGACTGCGTGTGCTGCGTGCCGAACGAAAATGGTCGCAAGCCGAACTAGCAGAGCGGCTCGGCGTGTCTCGGCAAACCGTCAATGCTGTGGAAACGGAAAAGTATGAGCCGAGCATAACTTTAGCCTTCAAAATGGCTCGCTTGTTTGAAACGATAATCGAGGACATCTTTCAGCCCGACGATAATTCAAATTCTGAAACGTAAGGACAGCGTGAGCAACCCAACTTACGTTTTCCACCTTTACAATGCCTGAATTGCCGCGTTTCACGCACGCACTGCGGCAATCGCCTCGACCTCGATCTGAAAACCGTAGTGCAATTCTTTCGTCGGCACCACGACGCGCGCCGGACGGTGCGCGCCCATCATCTTCTCATAGACGGAGTTGACTGAAGACCACAAGCCAACGTCCGAAACATAGATCGTCATTTTTAACACAAGGTTGAGATCGCTTCCCGCCGCGCGCAATATTTCGGCGACGTTACGGAGCACTTGCTCAGTCTGTTCCTCGATTGAGCCGACGCGCTTCTCGCCCGTCTTCGGATTGCTCGGCAGTTGACCGGAGACGTAGACGAGGCCGTTATGGACAACCGCCTGCGAGTAATGCCCGGCCGGGGTGGGCGCGTCCGGCGTCTCAACAATTTTAATTTCCATCGCTCAACCTCATGCTGCTTGTCGTCAGTTAATTTATCCTTAATGATTTGTTTCAAAACTTGGAAGACTAAAAAGAATAAACCACGCGCCTCACATGAAACAACACGAATGAGAAAGACTTTTCCGTGTCGTTTCGTGGTTTCTGCGTCGGATTTTGAAACGAACTCTAAGTTTGCTCAGATTTCTCACTTAATCGCCTGCGTAGCTGATCTCCATTCGGCGAATGTGAAGACCGGCGAGCGCGATCACAAGCAGCGTGAAGATGACGAGACTCGGAACGGAAACCCACGCGGGCGTCGGTTCCGCGAGCACGGCGAAAGGGCCTTCGGAGACGGGGACGGGCGCGAGCGAGTGAAGATAATGTATGACGCTCGCCTTCTTCAACAGCGGCGGCAATAAGAAATTGAGCCACTCCCAACCGTAGATGAGCAATGCGGGAATGATCGGGTTGCGGAAGAACAACCCGACGATCAGGAACACCGCCCCGTAGCCGACGCACGCGAGCACCGTGATGCCGAGATAGACAAGCGCCTGACTCATGCCGGGGCCGCCGAAAAAATACTGCGTGCTCTCAGATGGGAAACGCGGAAAGTAAAGCAGCATCATCGAGCCGAGCGTCGAGATGCAGAAGAGCGTGATCGTTGTTACGAGTCCCGCCAAATATTTCCCGACGACGAGGACTTCGCGGCGCACGGGCGCGAGAAAATAGTAGTGCAGACTTCTGTCCACCACCTCGCCGCGAAACAAATTCATGAACAGCCACGCGCAGCCGAAGAAAACGAGCGTGCGCAAAATGAGTCCGCCGTAGACGACGGCGTAGACGAGGCTCAACTCGCCGAAGTTCTGAAACTCGTGCGAGGGCGGCGGAAAAATTGCCAGCACTGCGAGCAAGGCGAGCGGCAACCCCGCGAGCAGGTAAAGCAAAATGGCGCGGCTCGTCAGAAAATTCTTCATCAGCTCAAGCCGCATGATGGCGAGCGTCTGGCGCGTCCAGAGCGACCAAGGCGAATTGGTCGTAAGCTTTTCCTCTTTTGTCACAGACTTCTCTCCCGCTTCAACCGTTACGCTCATTTTACAACTCCTCCGTCCGAACTGATCAAATAATTGTAGACGGCGTGTAAGTCGTCATCGGCGGGCGCCACTGACTCGACTTGAAGATCGTTGTCGGTGACGATGCGATTAAGCAGCAGGTAAAAATCATCAGGGCGGCGCGTTTTTACAAACAGACCTTGCCGGTCGTCGTGAATGCGCGCTTCAACCGTGTGTTCATGCTCGAACAGACGCGCGGCTAAAATTTGCGGGCGGTCGCAGCGAACGAGAATTTGCATCGGATGTTCCTCGATCTCGTCGCGCACGCCGTGCACGTCGCCCTCGGCTACGACGTAGCCGTTGTGCAAAAGGATCACGCCGTCCGACATCATATCAACTTCGTGCAGGATGTGGCTCGAAAGGATGAGGTACAAGCCTTCGTCCGCGAGTTGCCGAAACAAACGGATGATCTCGGCGCGCGCCATCGGGTCAAGACCGTTTAAGGGCTCATCAAGTATGAGCACGGAAGGGTTGTGCGCGATTGATTGCGCGAGGCGTATGCGCTGCCGCATCCCTTTGCTGTAGCCCGCAACGCTTCGCCCTGCCGCGTCTTGCATCGAAACGCGCTCAAGCGCCCTTTGAGTCCAATCTTTCGTTTTGCTTTTCGCGTAGCCGTGAACGCTTAAGTAGAACTCGATGAACTCGCGCCCCGTCACGCCGCGCGGGAAGGAATCGAACTGCGAGCAGTAGCCGACTTTGTGGAAAAGTTTCTCCGGGTTGTCGGGAGAAGTGCCGAGCACGCTGATGCGACCGCGCGAGGGGCGCAAAAGTCCCGTCATCAAATTCATCAACGTCGTCTTTCCCGATCCATTCGGGCCGACGAGACTCGTGATGCCGGGCGCGATGGAGAGATTCACGCGGTTGACGCCGAGGATTTCGCCGTAAAACTTCGACACATCCTCGAACACGATCATCTCGTTTGAAACTGCGGCGGCGGCCGTTGTCATTTAACCACCTCGTAGGCGCGAACCTTACGCGCGAGCAACCACAGGCAGAAGGCGCAGACGAGGGCGACCATCAGCCAACAAGCCCACAGCGGAGGTTCGAGCAGAACCACTTCCACGAATCCTCTTCCCGGAATGCTATTGGTCGTGTAGCGATCCGCCTCGCGCGCGAAGCGTCCGAAGAGTCCGCTCCAGATGTTTGTAATTAAAGCTCCGGGGCTGATCAAATGTCCTATGCGCGTTTGAAACAACCCGTTGATGATGCCGCCCAAAGCGGACGGAACGAAGAAAAGCCCAAGCAGCGCGCCGCTCGCCACTACTCTCCATTTCACTAACGCCGAGATCGCCAGCGCGAGCAACGCGAGCAACACGATCCAAATTATGCTTCCCGTGAAGATCGCCCCGACCATCCAGAGATTCCGCCAGAGCCAACCTGCGCCTTCCAAGTAAGCTTGCAAAAAGAAAAGCAACACGCCCGGCACCCACGTGATCAGCGACAATAAAACTACGATCACGCTCATTTTGCCGAGCACGTATTCGGCGCGCGAGAACGGGCGGTAAAGGTAAAGCGGCAGCGCGTTGTTCGCCAGATCGCGCGAGACGAGCGGCGGGGCGACGATCACGGTGAGCAGGAACGCGCACCAACCTTGAAACTGCACGAAGTATAAAAAGAACGATGCGTTGATCGGCAGCAACTCGCGCACGTTGATTTGCAAGAGTTGGATGGCGTTTGCGTTGTGATGCAGGTAGACGAGGATCGCCGCCACGAGCGGATAAATGAAACACAGGCAGAAGAGCGCGGTGAAAAGTTTCGACTTGAACACATCGCGCAGACTGTAGCGCGGAAGAACGAGAAAGCGCGACCACTGCGGAGTTAATCCGCCTTCGTATCCTTTGTAAGCGTTTTCAAAGACGGCCATTGCCGTTACCTCCTCTCGTCGCGCCCGTTTCTTCTTCCTCCATCGCTTTAAGAAAGATGTCTTCGAGCGAGTCGCGCTTGTAGTTCAAACGGCGGATTTGAATTTGCCGCTCAAAAGCTAAACGATAAAGATCGCTGATCTCGATTTCTTCCCCCATCACAAGCTTGATGTGACGCTCGCCGGAGAGCGCGTACTCGCAGCCCAACCGACCAATCGCTTCAGCGAATTCCGCGCGGTCGCCGCCGCGCGTTTCAAGTTCGATGAACTTACGATTCGCTTTACGCTCTTCATCCAAGTTGCAGTTGGCGGCGATGCGCCCGTCCTTCAAAACGAGAATCTCGTCGCAGCATTCTTCAACGTCGCGCAGCAGATGCGAGGAAAGCAGAATGCGCGCCCGGCCGCCGTCACGAATACCTTTAATGAGATTGATCATGCGCGCGCGCGTCGGCGGATCAAGCCCGTTCGTCGGCTCGTCTAAAATCAGCAGGCGCGGGCCGTGAACAATCGCCTGCGCGAGTTTGGCGAGTTGCTTCATGCCGAGCGAGTAAGTGTCAACCGAGCGGTAACGCGCTTCGCCAAGCCCGACGTAGAAGAGCGCTTCGTGTGCGCGCTCAAGCGCCGCCTCTGACGGAATGCCGGAGAGTTCAGCCATCAGCCGCACGAAGTGGACGCAAGACATCTTGGCGACGAACGAATCGCGCTCCGGCATGTAACCAACGGCGGCACGGAGACTTTTGGTATTCTCCGCGATGTCGTGTCCAAGTATGCGCGCCGTGCCCGCGCTTGGCGGGTGAAAGCCGAGCAAGGTATGAATGAGCGTCGTCTTCCCCGCGCCGTTGGGCCCCAGCAGCCCGATGGCGCGACCTTTAACCGATCCGTTCAGGTTTTTCAGGATCGCGCGCTTGCCGAACGTCACGCCGAGATCGTCGAGTTCAATTAGAGGTGTCACCATGCTAAAACACGCCGCACAAATTCGTCAGCCCATAAGCTTTTTATCCGCGCATACTCCCGCTTGTCGTTCCCCGTTGTCGCCGCCAGCATCACTTTGTATCGCTCGTATTCTTCCGCCAGATGCCTATGTTTCCCGAGCGCATCGCGGAACATAATTTGACTCGTCCACCCGGCGTCCCGTCTCGTGTAGATGTGCAACTGGCAGCGGCGCACATCTCCTTCGTCAAGCACTGCGTAGTACCGATCCGGCTGATCATCATACTTCCCGCGATACTTATAGCCGAGACTCTCGACGGCGTTTGCGACTCGATCCAAAGAGGCGGGCGAACAAAGAATCGCAATGTCTAGGACCGGTTTCGCGCGAATGCCCTCTATCGCGGTGCTGCCAACGTGCTCAACTCGCACATCATCACCCGCCGCGCCGATGATCCGATTTTTCTCCGCCTCATACTCACTGCGCCACAAAGGATCATGCGGAACAAGTTGCAACTCCGACTTTCTCATTCCGA
>JACCYN010000062.1 GCA_013696465.1 Pyrinomonadaceae bacterium | reverse complement strand
TGCTCTACGACGCCGAGCGCGACGAAGAGGTGACGTACAAACTCGTCACGCCCGAAGAAAGCGATCCTCCGGCGGGACTCATCTCGACCGTCTCGCCCGTCGGACGCAGTTTGATGAACAAAGAAGAGGGCGATGAGGTGACGGTCGTAACGCCGAACGGCAAACGGCAATTTGAAATCCGGCGACTTGTTACCATTCATGACAAAGAAGGCGAAGCCGCTTCTTAATTTTTCGCATCGCAATCCATCGTCCGCCAGCCAATTCGTGACGGGCAAACCTTAAAGCGACATGTCGGAAAGTTTCGTGGTAAGTTGTACCTGCGTGCTTCAAGCGGCGTGTGTAGAAATCAAAGTTTCGGCTTAACCGTAGGAGAAAAATCTAGAAAGTGTTTGGGGCGAGCATCGGGCGCGGGGCAAGTCGCATCATCAACTCGATGGTGCGCGGACTAGCCAACAACCGCGTCAATCCAAACTACCTCACTGTGATCGGCGTTATGATCAACGTCGCCTGCGGGTTGCTCTTCGGCTTCGGACACTTCTTCTGGGCCGGGCTAGTCCTCATCGTCGCCAACCTCTTCGACATGCTCGACGGCAACGTGGCGCGCCTGACCGGAAGAGTGACGCGCTTCGGCGGCTTCCTCGATTCCTCGCTCGACCGCCTCTCGGATATGGTCGTCTTTCTAGGCATCATGATCTTCTACGCGCGCGATACGCAATATCACTCGATCCTTAACGTCTTTCTCGCGGGCGCGGGGATGATCGGTTCGGTGATGGTCAGTTACGCGAGCGCGCGGGCGGAAAGCCTCATTCCGAAATGTGACGTTGGTTTCTTACGCCGCCCCGAACGAGTCGTGTTGCTGATCATCGGCGCGCTCTCGACACACTGGGAATCAGAAAGTTTGTTTGCGAACCGGATGCCCGCCGTCTTGTGGGTGATCGCCGTCGGCTCTTACTGGACGTTTGCGCATCGCATGTATCACACATGGCGCGAAACACAGAAGGCGGAAGAAAAATCAGATGCGCCGGAAACGAAACCTGCATCTAACATCCCGGCTGGCGAGAAGCGGAACGCGCGCGAAGTCGGGCAGACGAGCTCGCCCGTTCCGCGTTAAAGTTTGCGCGCAAGGTTTGCGTTCGGTTTTTCGATTCTTTTTGTGCGAGGTATATAACACTTGACGATTTGCCCGTGCTGCGGTTCATCTTTTGAAGGCACTTTGGAAGCGGGCTGCACGTCGTGCGGAGCGCACGCCATCGGCCCCGCGCTTCCCGCCCCAGCGCAAAAGCTTCCTGCTTACGAACAGGCGTTTCTCGTCGTTGCAGTGAGCGCCCTTTTAGCCTTCGCGTTTCTCGTCAGTTTCGCCGTCGCATTCGTTGAGCGCGGCGTTTTTCCTTTGAGCGCGGATGGTTTTGTTACGGCGTTTGAGGATGCGACGTGGCGCTTGAAGTATACGCTTCTGCCCTTCTCCGTTTTAGGTTTGTGGGCGAATTGGCACATCACTAAACGAATGCGCCGCGAACCTGCGCGCTTCGTCGGACACCGCTACGCTCTTGGTGGTCTCGCGCTGACGGCCGTTGTCTTGCTCGTGAGTATCGCCGGTTTCGGCATCAACATCCCGGAGCGTCTGCGTGAACGACGCATCGCACGCGAAGCCGCCAACAGCGCCTTGCTCCACGCGAGTCACCGCGCGATTCTCGACTACCAAGCTTGCTACGGCACTTACCCGGCGACGCTCGAAGATTTAAGAAAGCTGCCGGACGCCGACCGCTCAATCGCCCGCGCGCTCGATCATTTAAGTTCGAGCGACTACCGACCGACCGCGCCGCCGACTGCGCAGTTAACCGTTTCACGCAACCGTTCCGCGCGTGGCTCAACCGCGAAATTGCGTTACGCGAACCGGCGACCAAACGTGCCGGACGGAGCAGAGGCGGCAGTGTCTTTTAACAGCTACGAGTTGGCGTGGCCCGGCGAAGATAAAATTTTCGGCACAGTGGACGACCGCGTGATGCAGGACGGACTGCTGGTTGAAAAATCACAATACCCAAGCCCGCGCCCAAGCGCGACAGCCGCCGCCAGCCCGCGCACGCGGTAGTTCAAACGACGATCCAAAGGGATGCCGATCTTTAATTTCTTTCGCCCCAAAAAGCTTGACAACGAAGCTGACCGCCGCGCCCTCCTCTTGCGCACAGGTCGCGTCGCCGAAGGCTCAATCTTCGATGTCGCAACGGATGAATCCGGCGCCGAGTCGCAAATTTTTTATCACTACGAGGCCAACGGCGTCGTATACGAATCGTCGCAAACTCTCGACGACGAACAAAGCAGTCGCCCCGACGATTATCTTCCGGGGGCGCGCATCGTCGTCCGCTACGATCCACGACAGCCCGGCAATTCAGTGGTCGTTTGAAAACAGGAGTCAGGAGACAGAATAAAAGCAGTTCGTCTTTCTATTCTGACTCCTGACTCCCTTGCATTTTATGTTTCGCAAAATTCTGATCGCCAATCGCGGCGAGATCGCGGTGCGTGTGATTCGCGCGTGCCGCGATCTTTCCGTCTCGCCGGTTGCCGTCTACTCCGAACCTGACCGCGCAGCGTTGCACGTGCGCCTTGCCGATGAAGCTTTCCCCATTGGTGGCGCAACCTCGGCGGAGAGCTACTTGCGCATTGACGCGATCATTGACGCGACGGTGCGAAGCGGCGCGGAAGCCATTCATCCGGGTTACGGTTTTCTCGCGGAGAATGCGGGTTTCGCGCGCGCTGTCCGCGATGCGGGTTTGACATTTATCGGACCGCCGCCGGAAGCGATGGAGGCGATGGGATCGAAGACGAACGCGCGGGCGAAGGCACAAAGCGCGGGCGCGCCGCTCGTGCCGGGCACTATCGCTCCGCTTTCGTCGTCCAACGAAGCGCGCGACGTTGCCGCAAGCTTCGGCTACCCTGTGATGCTCAAGGCGGCGGCGGGCGGCGGCGGCAAAGGAATGCGTCTTGTCGCTTCCGAAGACGATCTCGCTTCTGCTTTCGAGTCCGCGCAATCCGAAGCGATGGCTGCTTTCGGCGACCGTGAAATCTATCTTGAGAAAGCGATTGAACGTCCGCGCCACATCGAGATTCAAATCTTCGCCGACACACACGGCAACGTCGTCCATCTCGGCGAACGAGAGTGTTCAATTCAACGACGCCACCAGAAGGTGATCGAAGAATGTCCGTCGCCGATAAACGATCCGACTTTACGCGCGCGCATGGGCGAGGCGGCGGTGCGCATCACGCAGGCCGTTGATTACGTCGGCGCAGGCACCATCGAGTTTCTCGTCTCCGATCTCACGCATGAGTTTTACTTTCTTGAGATGAACACGCGCCTGCAAGTCGAGCATCCCGTGACGGAACTCGTGACCGGCATTGACCTTGTGCGCGAACAGATCACGGTCGCCGCAGGCTTACCGCTCTCCTTCACGCAAGAAGACGTAAGCTGGACGGGACACGCCATCGAGTGCCGCGTCTACGCCGAAGACCCGGAAAACAATTTCCTTCCCTCGCCCGGTCGCATCACACACTTAAGCGTTCCGGCGGGCGCAGGCATCCGCGACGACGGCGGCGTGTACGAGGGCGCAGAAGTTTCCATTTACTACGATCCTATGATCTCCAAACTCGCCGCGTGGGGACGCACACGCACGGAAGCGATTGACCGCCTGCGCCGCGCGCTGGATGAGTATAAAGTCGGGGGCATCAAAACGACGCTTCCCTTCTTCCGCGAGATCGTGCGCGACGAAGAGTTCATCGAAGGACGTTTGGACACGAACTTCATCCCGCGCTTTATCGAGCGCCGCCACACGAAGAGCGAGATGACGAACGAACAAACGCACAGCGACATGGCATTGATCGCCGCTGCACTCGCTTACGAAGAAAAAGGGGGGAGCGCAAACAAGACACAGCAGAACGGACAAGCGCAACCCAATACGTGGCGTAGGGTGGGACGCATTGCGCTGCATCGTGCGCGGGCGAAGCATGTTGACTCCTAACCGTGTGGTGCCTTGAGTCGGTTAAGCGTAAGCTTCTGCTTGACACTTATACATTTGAAGCTCAACCTTTATGAAACTCACCGCAGAAGTTGACGATCAAAAGCAAGCGCTCGACATCCGGCGCGAAGGTGATTCTGTCGTCGCTTCGGTTGACGAACGCCGCTACGAACTTCAGGCGCGCGAAACCGAGCCGGGCGTTTATCTATTGATCGCTGACAATCGGGTTTACGAATGCCGCGTTGAGAATACGGCGGAAGCGAATGGCGCGGTGCGGGTTGAGATCGGCGGCAGCAGTTATGAAATCGTCTTGAGCGATCCGAAGCGTTTGCGCGCGGCGCGGAGTGCAGGGGTGGAGCAGAGCGGGCGCGCGGTGTTGAAAGCGACAATGCCGGGCAAGGTCGTGCGTGTGCTTGTGGAAGCGGGCGCGGAGGTGGAAGCGGGCGCGGGTGTGATCGTCGTCGAGGCGATGAAAATGCAGAACGAGTTGAAGTCGCCGAAGAGCGGTAGAGTCGTTGAGATTACTGCGCAAGAAGGCGCGACCGTCAACGCGGGCGAAGTTTTGGCGGTGATTGAATAGCTCCTCATGCAAGCGTCGGCAAACAAAATTCACATTATCGAGCCGGAAGATTTGCGCGTCATCCTGTGGGACATTGACGGCACTCTTTTGCGTTCGCGGCGCGTGGGCGCGTTTAAGGATTACACGGCGCCGGTGTTGGAGAGCGTTTACGGTACGGCCGGGCAGCTTCACGAGATGTCCGTTTCGGGGATGACGGATTTGCAGATCGTCGCCGAAGCTTTGCGTGATGAAGGCTTCACGCATGAGAGGATACGCGAGCGCGGCGCGGAACTGCGCGAGGCTTACATGGCGGCGATGGAGCGCGTCACGTCGGCAGAGGGCGGCGAGGAATTGTTTTATCTTCTGCCCGGCGCGCGCGAAACGCTCGAATGTGTTGCCGCGCATCCGCGTTATCGCTCGGCACTGCTCACCGGAAATATCGAGCCCGCCGCGCACTTAAAGATCAAGCTCGTCGGGCTGTCTGAATTCTTCTCACTGCCCGGCGCGTTCGGCGACATGAGCCACGACCGCCGCGATCTGCCCGCCATCGCGCAGCAGCGCATCAACCGTCAATTGCAAATTGATCTCAAGCCCGCGCAATTCATCGTCGTCGGAGACACGCCGAACGACATCGCCTGCGCCCGCCATTTCGGGGCGCGCGCCGTAGCCGTTGCAACAGGTCGCTCGCAATCGGCCGAAGAACTTCTCACGCATAAACCGGACGCGCTCTTGCCTGATCTCGCCGATCTACCTCGCGTGCTGCAAGTTTTTGATTCACTATAAGAACGTCGTCATAGCTGTATACTTCGTTACCACTGCATACTTAGTTACCACTTCGGTGAAAACATCAAATTTGCCTACGAATCACTGGATAAGTAATCATTTGCCTCGCAAACTGTATATCTGGTATCCAAACCTTTCCTCCTATGCCTCAATTACTTGTCAAGTGATATTCATCTGTAATTGTTATAGGTAATACACTTATTAATCCGAGTAATGTTTCTCTCCGCGTGGCACACCCCTTGTAATAGATAAGGGCGGGTCGTTGACAGATAAGTTCTTGAGCTGGAAGCGCACGGCATCGTTGAAGCGAGGCTGGCGCACCTCACGCGCTTCTAGCTCGAACGCTGCTGACGACCCGTTGAGGACATAAACCCCTCGCGCAACCTTTGAAGATTGAAGCGCGGAAAGCATCGGTCAAAGAAAGAGAGTCCTGAAATGTTACGCCGAATCACAGCCACCCTGAGCATCGCCAGCCTCTTCATCATTTCCATTGTTCCGACCGCCGCGTTTGCCAAAAACCAATCGCAAATCAAGCGCGCACACGCTCGCAAACTCGCGCCGGAACTCGCGTCTGCCACGTCGAATGAGACGGTGCGCGTGATCATTCAATCAAAAAACAGCTTCTCGCAGTCGCAGGAAGATGCGATCACGAACGCAGGCGGAGCGAAACGCCGCAGCTACGAAGCTCTCGATGCGGTGGTCGCCGATGTGCCCGCAAACGCGCTCGCCGCGCTTGCTGCGCGTGACGACATAGCTTACGTTTCGCCCGACCGCACGGTGCGCGCGCAGATGACCGTCACGCGCGAAACGACGGGCGCAAGCGCCGTGCAACAAGGTTTGGATCGCACGCCGAGATTGAGCGGAAAGAACATCGGCATCGCCATTATTGATAGCGGTGTGAGCGCAGATCATCCTGATTTCAAACGGCGCGTCGTCGCCGCCGTTGACTTCACCGGCAATCAGCAAGCGGGCGACGCTTACGGTCACGGCACGGGCGTCGCGGGCGTGGCGGCCGGAAGCGGCGCGGCGTCAAACGGCTACGCGGGTTTCCACGGTGGTATCGCGCCGGAGGCGAATATTATTGACTTGCGCGTGCTCAATGAGAGCGGCACGGGTAGCACGAGCAGCACGCTCGAAGCGATCAACTGGGCGATTCAAAATCAAGTTCGCTACAACATCCGCGTCATTAACATGAGCCTCGGCACGCCCGTGCGCGAATCCTACAAAACCGATCCGCTCTGCCAAGCAGTTGAACGCGCCGTGCGCGCCGGGATTGCCGTCGTGTGCAGCGCCGGAAACTACGGCCGCACCGATGAAGTTATTGGTCACGATGCAGATGGCAAACCCATCTACCGCACAGTCTACGGCGGCATCAACAGCCCCGCGAACGACCCGCTCGTGATCACCGTCGGTGCCAGCGATTCGCGCTCGACCGTCCGCCGCTCCGACGACCGCGTGGCGAGCTACTCATCAAAGGGGCCGACGCAGATCGATCACCTCGCCAAGCCTGATGTCATCGCTCCCGGCAACAAGATCGTCGCCGCGATGTCGCAATTACCGAACACCGGCGTGGCGGCGCAGGCTCCACAAAACGTGCAGCAACCGACTTCAGCCGATGCCTTTCCGAACGCTTACTTCAAGTATTCGGGCACTTCTTTCGCCGCGCCTGTCGTCTCCGGCACAATCGCCCTCATGCTCGAAGCCAACCGCTCGCTCACGCCCGCGCTCGTCAAAGCTGCACTGATGCGCACGGCGCAATCGCTGCCCGGCGTCCGCTTTAGCAGCAACGTGCAAAGCCTCATTACGCAGGGCACGGGTTTGGTCAACGCCTCCGGCGCGGTGGCGATGTCTCGGCTGATCGTTCCGAACGCGAATCGCCTCGCGGCGGGCGACCAACTGTTTCGCGGCAACAACAGCTTAACCACGCTCGGCACACGCAACACCATCGGCGGCGAAAACGTGCCATACAACGCGCGTCTCGTCTACGCAGGCGGCGTGCTCTTCAGCAATCACCCCATCCTGACGAACGGCATTCTGCTCGGCGACGGCATCCTTTTAAGTGATGGAATATTGTTGGGCGATGGAATATTGCTCGGTGATGGCATCCTCTTGGGCGACGGAATCCTGCTTGGTGACGGCATCCTACTTGGCGATGGTATCGTCCTCGGCGACGGGTATGTGCTGGCAGACAGAACTGCTGCCGCTGATGGCATCGTCCTTGGTGACGGCGTGGCGCTTGCTGAAGGTTACTTGCTCGCCGACGGCACGGTTGATGCGAGCCACATTATCTTCGCCAACCAATCGAGCCTCACGGGTATGACAGACAAATCCGGTCTGACGGCTAACAGCAACGGGATACTTCTCGGTGACGGCATCTTGCTCGGCGACGGAATCGTTCTTGGAGATGGCATCCTGCTCGGCGACGGCATTCTGTTGGGCGACGGGATTCTTCTCGGAGATGGCACAACGAACGCCGATGGCATTCTGCTTGGTGACGGCATCCTACTCGGCGATGGTATCGTCCTCGGCGACGGAATCGTTCTTGGAGATGGCATCCTGTTGGGCGATGGAATTCTGCTCGGCGACTAAGCTTTTGCTTCTTACCCCGGAAGAAGGGCGGGCTGATCATCATGATCAGCC
>JACCYN010000044.1 GCA_013696465.1 Pyrinomonadaceae bacterium | reverse complement strand
ATCCGCCCGCCATTCGACTTCAAATCTTCCGCCCGGCATTACTACCGCCACGCGGCGTCCCGTTCGATTCCCGATTGACGCTGCGACCACGGCCGCGCACGCGCCCGTGCCTGAAGAAAATGTTTCGCCCACCCCGCGCTCCCACACCCGCGCCTCAATCCGCCCTGTGTCAACCGCCCGCACAAACAGCACGTTGGTTTTCTCCGGGAAACGCTCGTGTGATTCAATCAACTTTCCGAGCCGCCGCCAATCTACCCGCCCGAAATCTTCGACAAACACGCAGCAGTTCGGGTTACACATCTGCAACGCCGTCACGCGCACCGTCTCGTCTCCGACCGCGAGCGGGTAATCCACAACGCGCTCTTGCGCCCCGTCCGTCAACATGGGGATGCGCTCGCTCTCGAATTGCGGTCGCCCCATCTCGGCTTGGAAAAGATAACGCCCCTCGCCTAAATCTTCGCGCAGACGGAAAAGCTTCACGCCCGCCTTCGTCTCAAAGCGCAGTTCGCTTTCTGTCCAAAGTTTACGGTAAAACAGATACGCGGCGGCGCAGCGCGTTCCATTGCCCGACGATGCCGCCTCGCTACCATCCGCGTTGAAGATGCGCACTTTGAAATCGGCCGTTTCCGATTCGCCGACCACCGCCACGCCGTCCGCCCCCGCGCCGTAGTGACGGTCGCATACCTGCCGCGCAAACTCGTTCAAAGAAGCGATTGCAGCCAAACGCTTCGCCTCAAAAACAATGTAATCATTGCCGTTGCCGTGAAATTTTATAAAATTCATAATCACCGAATTACAAACGCAAAACTCATTCCCTTTCTAACCGCCAATGCCATATTTCTCCATCTTCGGGGTCGTTGATCGTCCCAATGTTCTTCATGCCGATTTTCTCAAGCACGCTCGTTGAAGGATTAATCTCGGCCAGAGTGTGCGCATCAACGATTTTAATTTCCGGCTGTGAGAAGGCGTAATCAACCATCCCTTGTGCAGCCTCTGTCGCCAACCCGCGATTTCTATAATCAGGGGCGATCTCATAACCGATTTCAACCATGCCCGCTTCATCAACTTTGCCCTTGAATCCACCCAAGCCGATTAACATCTTGTCCCCGGCATGAATGAATAAATACATCCACCAGCCGAGCACATCCGGGTTGGCTTTAAGATACTCGTAGCCATGAGGTATCGCTTCGGGAAACGACATCCACCCGTCGGCGACGGAAACGCCGAGCATCCCCTCAAGCCGCTTCGGGTCATCCAAGATCGCTTCAAAGTGCTTTAACTCACACGGGATGAGTTTCAGGTTTGCAGTCTCAATCATGGTCTTCCCTTAACGCCGTTTACAAATTGCGCACAACTTGTCTAACATTTTCCTTTATGATTTTCCGGCGAATGACGCGAGCAGCACGGCGATTCTGTCTGTGTAGTTCACCCGCGCGTCCCAATCTCGCGGAAAATTATTGACGAGCAGCGCAAACACCAATCGCTCGCCGGAGGCGCTCGTCACATAGCCGGAAAGCGACGTGACGCCGGAGAGCGTTCCCGTCTTCGCGCGGACGTTACCGGCGGCGGGCGTCCCCTTCATCCGCGCGCGTAGCGTGCCATCTACGCCCGCAATCGGCATCGTATCGCGGAAGACGTTGGCGTGAGCGTGGCGAGACATATAGGTGAGCAACCGAACGGTCGCGTCGGCCGTGATGAGATTGCCGCGCGATAAACCCGATCCGTCCGCCTGAATAACTTTGGTCGAATCAATTCCGGCTTCACGCAGGAAATCTGTAACAACTTTGATTCCGGCTTCAGCGCTCGTTCCCTGCCCGTTCGGGTAAACATTTTGACCGAGCGCGCGCAGGATGAGTTCCGTGTAAAGATTCTGGCTCGCCTTCATCGTCTGCGCGGCGACGATGCTTAGCGGCGGCGACTGCCTGTTGGCGATCTCAACGAGTGACGCAAGAGGCGGAAGCGAACTTGCGGTGCGCATCTCGGCATTGACCGTCGTTGTCCGTCCGGCAACAGTGACGCCGCGTCGTTCAAGCGCGGCGCGCAGCATCGAGACAAACATCATCGCCGGTTGCGATACGGCGACGCCGCCCGTAAAACCCGCATCGTCCTGCGGCAACGTGCCGCTCACGTAAATAACGTTTTGACTCGGCGGGCGGTAAACGCGCAGATTGCGCGCAACGCCTCGCGCGACTGTCGTTGCGTTATTCACAATTTTGACGAACGACTGCCCGCTGCCCGCCGCGCTGTTAGTTACGGTAATGAAACTCGCCGCCGGGCTGGTCGTCACAATACACGCATCACCCGCCCGCGCCCCTGCCTTAACAGTTAGATCAATCGCATTGTCATTAACTGACAGCGCGCTTACCTCCGCGCCGTAATACCATTGAAGATCGTCCCATTCCCAACCCGTGCCGAGCGACGCGCCCGTAAAATAACTTTCGTCTCCGATCAGATCGCCTTCGACTCTCCGCACGCCCGCCGTCGCAATGCGCCCCGCCAAGTCGTCAATCGCGCGGAAGTAAGATTCGTCGTTAAAGCGCGCCGCAAAGGTCGGATCGCCGCGCCCGTAAACGATCAGGTTGCCGCGCACCGCGCCCGTAGCATCAGGTCGTGCCGCTGCGTAAACGGATGTCGTGAATCTGTAATCCGGCGTGAGACGCGCGAGCGCCGCCGCCACCGTGTAGGTTTTCATGTTCGACGCGGGCAGCATGAACTTGTTCGCGTTCTCTTCAAAAACTGTGCGCCCCGTGTCGAGCGACGCGATTTTGATTCCGGCGAGTGCGGACGCAAGCTGCGGTTGAGCGAGCACGCCCGTGATGCGCGCACGTAGTTCTTCAACGCTTCTCGTCGCAACGGATGTCGCGGGTGGGGTCGAAGCGGGGACGGTCGGGGTTGGTGTCGGCGTCGGTGTCGCCGAAGGCGTAGCTGGAACGACAACGCGCCTGTCGCGTTGCTGCTGTCCTTGTTGTGCAGAAACGCCTGCGCCGGGCAAAAGAGCAAACAGCAACAGCAGCGAAAGCGTTTGCAAGGTACGATTTCTAAAGTTGATCATGCAAATATATTTTTGTCCGTTAAGGATTTGCAAAGAAACGAAAACACGAAGTGCGAAAGTCAGACGCCGACATCGCACGTCGTCTTTCAGTCGGCTGTTATTGAGTCAACGAGTTCGCCGAAACTCACGGTCGCCGTGCCGAGTTTGCCGACGACGATTCCGGCGGCGCGGTTGGCGAGCACGGCAGCTTCCGTAAGCGTCGCTCCGGCGGCGAGGGCGGCGGCGAGCGTGGCGATCACGGTGTCGCCCGCGCCCGTCACGTCGTAAATTTCGCGCGCCGTCGTTTTAATGAAGACGGGAGTTTCATCCGTCTCCATCAGCAACATCCCTCGCTCGCCGCGCGTGACGAGCACCGCCTGACAATTGAGGCGTCGCTTGATCTCGCGCGCCGCTTCCGCTACCGCCTCGTCGCTCGCTTCTTCTTTGTTCGTCAAGCGTAAAGCTTCGTGGTGATTCGGGGTGACAAGCGTCGCCGGTCGGTAGTAATCGAAGTTGCGCGCTTTGGGATCGATGAGGACGGGCACGCCGCGTTCGTGCGCGAGCGGTAAAATTTCGGTGAGCACCTGCGGCGTCACCGCGCCTTTATCGTAATCCGAGACGACGAGCGCATCGGCCGTTTGAAGCGCCCGCTTGAGAACGTCGGTGATCGCCCGCTCTGTTGCGCCGTCGACGGGTGTGCGTCGTTCGCGGTCAGCGCGAACGACGAGTTGATTGTGCGCGATGATGCGCGTCTTTGAGGTTGTCGGGCGCGTTTCGTCCGTGATGAGTTCTTCGCTCGCGCGGCCCACGCCCGCCTCCTGCAACAAAGTCAGCAGGCGTTTTCCCGCCGTGTCATCACCGACAACGCCGATGACGGATGCGCGCCCGACGCCGAGCGCGCGCAAGTTAGCAAACACATTTGCCGCGCCGCCGAGCCGCGCCGACTCGTTGCGCACATCAACCACAGGGACAGGGGCTTCCGGCGAAATGCGCGTGACTTCACCCCACACGAATTCATCGAGCATACAATCGCCGTAAACCACCACGCGCCGTTCGCGCATTCGTTTGGCGATCTGTTCCGCGCGGTTTCGTGTTAGCTCAATCATGAAAGGATAAATTCTTCAACGGTGTTGCAATCCGAGTTAAGTCGGGAAAACACGAAGCAGTTTATCAACTTCACGACGCCGCGAGTTGTTCGTGTCGAATTTTATTTCCGACTGTTTCGCGCCGACTGCTTTTCTCCAACACGCGCACGGCGGCTTCGATCACCCTTTCGACTCCAATGCGATCAATGCGTTGCGCCGCGTCGTCCGCTTCCGCGCTGTTTTGCGTCTCCGAATCTTCTGCCCGCACAACTTCGGCGGGCGCGCTCGTCCAAGGCGCCCACTGCGCCGGGTTTGATGAGCCGAAGATAACGACGGACGGCGTGCCGACGGCCGCCGCGATGTGTGCGATGCCGCTATCATTGCCCAAGAAAATGCGCGCCCGTCCTGCCAACGCCGTCACTTCCGGCAGGGTGAGATCGGACAAAGCGACGATAGGAGCAGAAGATTCTTCGACGAGCCGGGCAAGCACCTGTTTTTCGTTCCGCGCGCCGACGGCAACGGAGACAAAACCGCGTGCAGCGAAGTGCTCGGCCGCGCGCGCGAACTTCGATGTCGCCCAACGCTTCGATTCAAAGGCAGCCGCCGGATGAAGGAGCGCGATTTCGCTCGTTGCACCAAATCGCGCCTCGTCGTGCCCCGGAGCGTCACACAATTTCGCTTCGACGCTTTGGGCGGCTTGTCGGGTGACAGTGAGATGCGAGGGCACGTAACTTTTAACAGGCACGCCCGTCCATTCGAGTAACGCTAAATGTCGCGCCGCCGTGTGGTTGATCCGGTCGCCCCATAAAACATGAGCGGGCGGGGCGATGATGTTATGCAAGCTCTTGAAGCGCGAGTGATCGTAACCGATGCGAAAACGTGCGCCGGAGGCGCGCGTCAACATTGCGGCGGTCGTGCCCGCGTGGAGATTGAACGCAACGTCGTATTGAGCGCGGCGTAAATCTCTACCGATGCGCAGGCGTGACGTGAGGCTTTTGCAATCCACCGCAATCGTCCGGTCAACGTCCGCGTGTCCGTCGAGCAGGGGCGCAACCCAATCTTCAAGCAGCACGTCAACACTCGCGTGCGGCAAAAACTCACGCAGGGCGCGCACAAAGGGCGTAATGAGCACCGTGTCGCCGATTGAACGCAGACGCACGACGAGCACGCGGCGCACATTCGACCAATTTATAGGAGACGATGTGTTGACGGATTTCGCTTCACCGCCCCTGCTGTCTGTTGTTGATTCAAACGCCGGAGACATGAGGAAGAATTTTCAGGTTGTTGTCGCCGCCGTCGTTGCGTCGTCTTCAATCGTCGCTTCGTCAACCAACATCACGGGAATGTCGTCGCGCACGGGGTAGACGCGGTTGCACTGCACGCACTTCAAGGCCGAGCCGTCCGGCTTCAATTCCACTTTCGCCTTGCACGCCGGGCACGCCAAAATTTCTAAAAGATCGCTACTTATCGCCATAATAATTTTCTTTCTTTAACCATCAGAATGCGAGCAGCTTAACAGCTTCGCAAAGCGCGGAGCAAGCGTTTGGTTTTTCGGTTCAACGCTTGAACGCGCGGTTATTTGATCACCTGCGCTCCAGAATCATTTGTATTCCATTTTTCGGCCGCAACGTGATGCGCGGTTGCGTCTCGATTTTTTGATTCTGCGCGAATTTGAAACGCCAATCTTTCCCTAACGCCGCGATGAGCAGCACGCCTTCCGTCCACGCGAAATTTTCGCCGATGCAGCGACGCGCCCCGCCGCCGAAAGGAAAGTAAGCGAATTGCGGGAGCGCAGTACGGGCTTCAGCCGTCCATCTTTCGGGAAGAAAACGCAATGGATCGGGAAAGTATCGCTCGTCGCGCTGCACGACCCACTGACTCATCAAGACAAGCGACCCCACAGGAATCGCGTAACCGCCGACTTCCGTATCCTTCACCGCCAGACGCCCCAACACCCACGCAGGCGGATAAAGCCGCATCGCTTCCGTCAACACCATTTCCGTGTAAGGCAGTTGGGACACGCTCGCGGCGGAGAGTTGCGCATCCGTTTTCCACACTCGATCAACTTCATCGTGTAGTTTCGCTTCAACTTCCGCGTGCTGCGCAAGCAGATACCACGTCCACGCGAGGGCGTTGGCGGTGGTTTCGTGTCCGGCGAGAAAGATCGTTAACGCCTCATCGCGCACCTGTTCGTCGCTCATCCCGGCGCCGCCCGTCTCCTCATCCTGCGCCGAAAGAAGCATCGAAAGCAGATCGCCGCGGTCTCCGCTTCGGCGGTGTTCGCGGATCATGCGGTAGATTAACTCATCGAAGCGTTCGCGCGCTTGCCGGAAGCGTCGGTTGGCGGGCAAGGGCAAACGCTCCAGCAGTTCCGAATAAGGCAGCATCAACATCTGAAAAAGGCGCATGATTTCCGTGAGCGCCGCGCCGATCTCGTCCGCTTCCGCTTCAACGTCGTGGTCGAAAAAAGTTTTGCCGATAATCGCCATCGTCAGCAAACTCATCTCGCGCGCGATGTCGAGAGTCTGCTCGTCCTGCCAACGCGCGGAGATGCGATCCGCACAAGCGACCATCACATCGGCGTAAGCCGCGATGCGCTGACGGTGAAAAGCGGGTTGGGCGAGACGACGCTGGCGGCGGTGCAAAGGATTCTCGCTCGTCAACAAACCTTCGCCGAGCAGACGCTTCGCCCTTTGCAAGGCGCGACCCTTGACGAAACTTTCTTGATTAGTTACAAGCACGTCGCGGATGTAATCGGGGTGACCAAGGAGAAACGCTCCTTGCGGCCCGATACGAAAGCGGGCAACGTCGCCGTAATCGCGCCGCAGGTTCGTCATGAATTGGAGCGGGTCGCGGCGGAAGTGAAAGAGTTGACCGCCGGGCAACCAGCTCGCAGGGCCCGGCGCTCTAACGGACGAAGCGGATAAAGGAGACGCGCTTTCTTTCACAGTTGCCATATTAAATTCTCGTTGCCCTCGTTAAAACTTCATCAGACGAACAACAATCGTTCTAACTTCTCCGACGCCGGGTTGACACGCTTGCTATTATACTTTGCTTCAAAGTGAAGCGTCTGTTTTCAAGTTACTAAGTTGGGAAAAGATTTTGTCGCTCGAATTCGCCGTTGAACACCCTTGCACCCTGCGCGCTCGCTACGCTGAAAAACACCTGCGCCAGTGGGGACGCTTGAGCAGCATCCACGCCCGCCTGACGACGGGCGACCCGCTCGTGCCTACGGAAGAAACCCTGCGCTTCGTCGAAGAGATGGACACCGAGATCGAACAGATGGAAGGGGAAACGTGCGTTTGTCTGCAATGTCCGGCGCGTCTGCCGACTGAGGAGGCGGGCGAAGGCGAATCGGTCGGCTGCCTTGGACGCATCAGTTATCCGGTTGAAGCGCAATTCGAGAAGTTCATCGCCGACCGCGTGCAACTCGCCTTAGACACTGTCGGGGAAGAAGATCAGCCGCGCCTCCTGCGCATACTCGTACACCCGGATTCGCCCTTCGACGGCGAAGGCTCGAAGGAGTTGCGCACGGTGACGACCACTTCGGGCTTGCGGTTCTTCGAGCTTCGCCTGCCGATCAAACTCACGCGCGCGGC
>JACCYN010000030.1 GCA_013696465.1 Pyrinomonadaceae bacterium | reverse complement strand
TCACCCGCGAGCTAGCAACGTTGCTAAAGGTATTGGAACCTGCGACGACCGTGAAGGGCACACCGCTTTGATAAACAAAGAGAGTTGACAGCGTAAAGCCGCCGACGAGCCGGTTGACAAACCCATTCGCATTGCGCAAGAAACGTTTGCCGGAACCAAACGGAAGCTCGAAGCTGCCGCTACCTTGCAGCACGTGCGTTCGGTCAAAGTCGGAAACCGCATAAGTCAAGCGGCGGTCGCGCGGGTCAAAAGGCGTGCTTTGTGCCGATTGGACGTTGCCGCCACTGATGCGCGTAAACGTTGGGTCGAAAGATTTATCGTCGAGCGACTTCGAGAAGGTGTAGCTCACGTTTAACTGAAATCCTTGATCGAAGCGGCGACCGATCTGGAAGACCCCTCCGTGATAGTTCGAGAATGAGTCGCTGTCAATGATTCGGAGTCCGCCGAGAAACTGCGGATAGTCGTTAAAGAAGTTGGCGCCTAGACCGACGGCTTCCGGCAATCTTGTTTGCACACCACCGACGCTGACAATACTTGTATTGAAGGTTGACGCCAATCCGGCAACATTGTTATTGGCAAGCGTTGTCGAGAATTGACTATTAAGGTACTGAAGCGTCGTTTGCGTGCCGCGAAGCGGTCTGGTGAGGCGTTCGAGCAGGGGGTGTTCGACGCCAGCTTGTGCCTGCCTGAAGGCGTCGAGGAAACCGTTGTTGAAAATATCAACTTGGTTGCGGTCATAGCCGCCGATCAAGTTACGTCCCGCGCGTCCGATGTACTGCATGTCAACGACAAAACCTCTGCCGATATCGCGTTGTATTCCGGCGGAGAACATATAGGTCATGGGAGTTTTGAAGTTAGGATCAAGCACTTCCCGGAAAGCTGTCTGATTATTGAGCGGCGTGCGGAGCGCATCGGGGCTGACTCCAGTTGGCGGCGCCAGATTGATCAGGTTGTCGCGCAAACGAGAGTCTGTTGCCGAAGTCGTATTGAAACGCTGTATAACAGGAACAGTACTGCCCGGATTGTTCGGGAAGATCGCTGACGACGGCAGGAAGGTGGAGATGCGGTCGAAGGCGATGCGGAAATTGCCGCGAATCGCCGTGCGCCCATCGCTGAACGGGTCCCACGCCACGCCGATGGCGGGACCGAAATTGTTGTAATCGCTTCGGTAGAGATCGCCCTCGACAAAGCTGACGTTGGATGCCGGAGCAGAGCCGATCGTCAAAGGTCTGTCAGGAACGAGAATGGTGCTGCCTCCGCGCCCAAAAGGTTTCGGCTTCGGCTCCCACCGCAAACCGAGATTAAGCGTCAAGTTGGGTCGAATCTTCCAATCGTCTTGGAAGTACACGTCAAACTCCGGATACCATGCATCAAAAGTGAAAGGAGTTCCCGGAGCGCCGTACTGCCCGCCGGTGTCAACCAATCCGACGTTCGCGTTGCTTAATCTTCCAAGCAGGTTATTGACTAGATTACTAAGCGTCCCCCGATCATTTGTATTAACCGTGTTAGCTCCGGAAGTGACTATACCGAACCTCGTGGTATCAACCGTTCCTCCCAATACTTGCTGCGGATTAACATCTAGCGCGGCGACCGAACCGCGCACGTCGTAATGCTGTTGCATACGAAAGTTGACTCCGGCGCGGAAGGTGTGAGCACCGCGCGAGTGGCTGATGTTATCTAAAACTTGATAGGTGGTAATCGTGCGTTTATTGCCGAAAGAGTTTGAGAGCGGATCGGTAACTTGCGCTATATCAATCGGCGTCGTGCGCTCATCGAGATTCGTTGGAATGGCAAAGTCGAAGATGAAGCGATTGCCGCCAACGACTAATTCGTTCGTCGTTACTGGGCTTAAGGTCGAGCGCAAGCCGATGGCTAGGTTACGCGGTGAGCGGAAGGTGGCGACAATAGGAGGCAAGCCGGGGAAACGCGCCGCGCCAGCATTGCCCGTGTCGCCAACGGTGTCTTGCTGACCGAAGCTAAAGCGACCGAAAAGGCTGTTGTTTTGATTGAAGGTATGATCGATGCGCATGTTGAAATCGCGCTCAGGATCGGTGCGTGTTGCCAGAAATCTGTACCCGGCGGTGTTCAATCCGTCGCCGACTTCAAACGTGTTCGGGAGAGCCGTTAACCCGATAATTGATTGCACGGTCGGGTCTAGTCCCATGCCGCGCGGATCATTGGCAGCAACATTGTAAGACGCAATCGGCACTATCGGATTTCCTTGTGCGTCAACGGATGCTCCGGTCACGCCGAACGGTTGGTTGCGCTGACCAAGAGCATAACGGAAGTTGCCGCGTCGCGCTTCCGCCGTATAGACCGTGTTGATCTGCTCAAGGGTTCGCGTCTGGCGCTGAAACTGTGTATTGAAGAAAAAGAAGGTTTTGTCTTTGATGATAGGACCGCCGATGCTGCCGCCGAATTGATTGCGCAGGAAGAAGCGGCGCGGTGTACCGACGCGGTTCAATTCCCACTCATTGGCGTTCAACACGCGGTTGCGGTGAAACTCAAAGAGGTTGCCGTGAAATTCGTTCGTTCCAGACATGGTAACGAGCGCGATTTGTGCGCCGCTATTACGTCCGAACTCCGCTGAAGGATTCGAGGTAATAACGCGGTATTCACGGAGACTGTCGGGATTGGTGCGGATCGGCGAAAATGTCGCAGAACCGGCAGACGTTTCGTTAGCATCAATGCCGTCGAGCGTGATATTGAAGGCGCGGTCGCGGGAGCCAAAGATGTGAGTATTGCCCGTTGTGTTAGAGCCTTGAGTAACGCCCGGCTGGTATGCGATCAAGCTGAGCGGATTGCGTCCAACAATAGGAAGGTCTCTCAGAGAGCGCTCATTTACGATTGAGCCGGTGTTGCCGGATTGATCCGTCTGCACGCGCTCGTAGGTTCCCGAAACCTCAACTGTCTCCGAGACGTTCCCGATTTCGAGCGGGATGTCAATGGTCGCCGTGTCATTCGCCGTCAGCACGTTTTTCGTCGTAGAATAGCGTTTGAAATTCGCTTGCTCGACCGTGATCGTGTAAGGCCCCGGCTGCAACGCTTCAAATCTGTACTCGCCAGCATCGCTCGAAATTGTGTTATAAGAAACGTTGGTTTCTTCGTTCGTGGCCGTAACGGCAGCACCCGGCACAACTGCGCCCGATGGGTCTTGCACCGTGCCCGTAATGCGCCCTGTTGCTGATTGCGCCAAAGCAACTGAACTAAAAAGCACGCATAGGAACAACGCAGATAGAAATCTCATATTTTCCTCCACAAAATTTGAACGTAACCAACCGGAAGCATTCGTATCACACAGAAAAGTCTGAAACGTGCGAACAAATAACAGTAGTACGGTCAGGAAGCTAAGAAGCTGTTTGGAAATTCGTTTTGAAGATTCCAGTCCGAGCAGTTTCGCTGCGAATTTGAGGGTTTGGGAAGTTACGTGACTAAAAACCGCGCCTCAATATCGCAATAAAACCATCCGAAACTCAGTCATTCTGGAATTTTCAAACAGCTTCTAAGGTGAAAAGCGGTGTTTTTAAGGACAAACCGCACTTTACTAAATTTAGCAACAGAGAAGCAAAAAACTTTGGTGTCGAAATTCAGCACGCAAGCGATGTTCCGCTTTCTTTTAACATCCATTTATCACACTTTAGAATATGCGGCAATAAGATTGTTCCAAAATTTTGGATAATTTATTCTTAATTTTCGTAACATCTCTTTCCGACAGATTTCCGCTTCAGATAACTCAGCGCACAGACGAGCGCATTTGTTCAAGCACGGCGATGAGGCGTTCGATGTCCTCCGCGTCGTTGAAGAAATGCGCGGCGACGCGAATCCCTTGTGGCTTCTCCGTCACGGCGACGTTGCGCTGCGCGAGACGCGCGACGACGCGCGCGGGCTTCTCCACCTCGACGAGCGTTTGGCTTGAGCGCGTGTTTTCATCCCGCAACGGCGATAGCACGCGCCATCCGGCTTCGGCGAGGCGGCGCGTGAGATGTCGGTTAAGTTCGAGAACGCGGCGCTCAATTCTTTCTTTTCCGATTCGCATCAAATAATCTACTGCCGCGCCAAGTGCGAAAATCCCTGCGAAGTGCGGTACGCCGAGTTCCGCGCGCGCCGCGGCGTCGGTTCGGAGTTTGTATTCGTTGTTGCGCATCGCAAACGGATTTTCGACGCTCATCCAACTCGCATTGCGCCCGCGCGTCTCTGCCAACAACTCTCGGCTCAGGAAGACGAAACCGCAACCGTAACCCGCCAGCAGCCACTTGTGACCCGTCGTACACAGAGCGTCGATCTTCATCCGCTTCACGTCAACCTCAAACGCCCCGACGGACTGGCTGGCGTTTAAGACAAAAGCATGACTTCCTTTGCGCTCCCCGATTTCCTCGGCGGCGAGGCGAAAGCCGTTGGAGTATTGAACGTGACTGAGAGAGATGACAGAAGTTTTATCCGTCAGCGCCCGCTCAATATCTTCTGCATGAATCTCACCTTCAGGGGCTTTGACGAGCGAGATGCGCGCCCCCCTGTGCATCCAAGGAAGGGTCGAGACGG
>JACCYN010000005.1 GCA_013696465.1 Pyrinomonadaceae bacterium | reverse complement strand
TGACGGAATCCCTTTTGTGCTGGCGCCGCTCATCCTAGCGATCATTTTGCTGGCGACGGGTTACTGGGCGCTCGCGGCGATTCTTGGATTCATCGCCGCGTTTATGGCTTTCTTCTTTCGTGATCCGCGGCGGACAATGCCGACCGATACGAGGCTTGTCGTCTCGCCCGCTGACGGCCGCGTGACGCGCGTCGAGCGACTCGATCCCGACGACGCGCAATCGCCGACAATCGTCAGCATCTTTCTCTCGGTGTTCGACGTGCATATCAATCGCGCACCCATCGCCGGAGAAATAACGAACGTCTCTTACACCAAGGGGCGCTTTGTGATTGCGACGCGCGCCGACGCAAGCATCGTCAACGAACAGAACGCCTTGACGATCAGCAACGAGCGCATCACGGTCGTGTGCAAGCAGATCGCGGGAGTGTTGGCACGACGCATCGTGTGCTGGAAAAAAGCGGGCGACGTGCTGACGCTCGGCGAGCGTTTCGGGTTGATCAAATTCAGCTCGCGCACTGATCTCGTGTTGCCGCCGGAGGTCGAGGTAGCGGTGCGAACGGGCGAGCGCGTGCGCGGCGGCGTAAGCGTGATCGGGAGGGTGGGTTAATGTCAAACACGGCGATGAGAATTGAGGGAGAAGAACCGACGTTAAGAGTTGAGCGACGTGGTTTGAAAAAAGGTCTGTACCTGATCCCGTCGTTGTTTACGGCTGCTAACATCGGGATGGGCTTCTTCGCCGTGATGGGAACGCTGCGCGGTTTTCAACTCATCGGCGGCGGCGGCGAAGCGCATCTGGCGCGCGCCGCCGAGCATTTCGATTCCGCCTCGCAAGCCATCGGCTTGGCGGTGCTCTTCGATTCGCTGGACGGCCGCATCGCCCGGATGACGAAAACGACAACCGAGATCGGCGTGCAACTCGATTCCATCGCCGACGTTTTAACCTTCGGCATCGCCCCGGCCGTGCTCGTCTACGCTTGGAGTTACGGTTCGGTGTTTGCCGAAGGGAGTCCTCTGCACAAGCTCGGCTGGTTTCTTTCGTTCATGTTTGTGATTTGCGGAGCGTTTCGACTCGCGCGCTTCAACGTGCAAGCGATGCGTCCGCGCGTGCTCGCTGAGGGCACGGTTAAAGTTGATAAAAAAAGTTTCGTCGGATTGCCGATTCCGCCCGCCGCCGGACTCCTCGCCGCGATCATCCACTTTGCTCCTGCTCCGCTCTCACAATTCGACGCGCAGCAAGGAGCGATCTACAGCAGCGCGATGATGGGCTTGATCGCCATGCTGGGATTCTTGATGGTGAGCACAATTCGGTATACGAGTTTCAAATCGGTCGGGGCGACGCGGCGAAGTACGCGAGTAGCGATTGTCGCGCTCGCCTCGATTGGGATGCTGATCTGGCTTTTTTCAAAATATGTGTTGCTCATCCTCGCCGTCGCTTACGTCTCGCACGGATTACTCGCGCGCTTCGTCTCACTTTTTCGTCGAAAGCCAGCGAGAGAATAGTTTTTAGTTCTACACATTAGCGACGTTTAACTTCACAAAACTTTTTCGCTTAATGCTATCGGCTGCTAGTCGTTGACGGTTTATTTGCCGGAGGCGAAAAAGCTAGCACCCCATTGCGCGTGGTGATGATTAAAACATCTCCCGCCAAAATCGGCGACGCGCTCACGTTGTTATCCGCACCGACCGGCAGAGTGTTAAGTTGTTTGCCGTCGCGGGGGCTTAAAACCACACACGCATCGCCTGCGAGCGGAGCGAAGAGCACACCATCATCGGACGCCAATGGTTGAGCGACGATTCTGCCGGAGAGTTGCCGCTTCCATTGTTGTCTACCGCTTTGCTGAGAGAAAGAGTAAACAAAATTATCAAACGAAGCGGCGACCACCCCGTTGATGGTTAGTGCGACGGATTGGACGCTCGCGCCGGTTCTGGTGCGCCAACGCAATTTCCCGTTCGTCTCTTGCAGCGCATATACATATCCGTCAACCGAGCCGAAGAAAATTTTCCCATCTGACACCACTGCCGCACCCGGCAGAGCTCCGCGCGTCTGATAACGCCAAGAGGGTTTGCCTGTCTCTTGTTGAAGGGCAAACATCACTCCGTCCGTGCTGCCCACGTAGATTTGCTCACCGGATAGCACGGGAGTAGAAGCAAATTCTGCCGTGTGCTGAAACGTCCATACTATTCCGCCGGTCTTTTTGTTGATCGCATAAACTCGCCCATCCTCCGTGCCGCCGAAAAGGGTCGTTTCATTTTCGGCGAGCGACCCCCGAAAAGGGCGGGGAAGAGTGCGCATCCACAGGGTGACTCCCGTCGTGCTGCCCAGCAATCGCAGCGCACCGTTGGCGCGGGCGTCAAGCTTTCCGGCATAAGAAGTTTGAGAGGCGACATAGACGCCGCGCCCGTCGGCCACCGGAGACGCCGAGAGTTCACCGCCCGTTTCCGCGCGCCAGAGGGTTGAACCGTCTTTCACCGACATGGATAGCAGCACACCGCGAGTGAGCGGCAGATAAATGCGTTCGCTGTCGGCGGCAGATGTCAGGTTGGTTGTTTGTTCATCAACGGATTGATGTTGCCAGAGAATTGTGAGAGGCTGCGAAAGCGCTAACCTTCGATTCGTCTGTCCGACGCTGGCGAGGCAGCCCAGCGCCTGAAGTTGAATCAACGCGAAGATGAGCGATAATTGAAAAAATCGGTTCTGCATGGAGATAAATTATAAAGTTGACAAGCGGAGTATAACAACAACGATGAGTCCTAAGATTTTAAGGTGAACCGTCAACTTGTTAAGCAAATATCAAAATGTAATTAACCTCTCAATTTGTGACAAACCATGTCTGATTAACATAGTTCGTCGTTTCGGAGTTTAGATGTGAAGAATGAAAATAACAGCCATGACGCGATCATCGTACTTGATTTTGGCTCGCAGTACACGCAACTGATCGCCCGCCGCGTGCGTGAAGCCGGGGTTTATTGCGAGATTCTGCCCTTTAATGCCTTGTGGACGGAAATATCGGCAAAAAATCCGAAGGGAATAATACTATCGGGCGGACCGGCTTCCGTTTTTGCGCAAGACGCTCCGCGCCCGTCCGCTCATCTGCTCAAACAAGCCGAATGTCCGGTGCTAGGTATCTGTTACGGATTGCAGGTGATCGCCGCCGAAGTGGGAGGGAAAGTAGAACCCGCGAACTTCCGTGAATACGGGCACGCGCGACTGTGCGTGTTAGACGAACCGGGTCAACTGTTTGAAGGCTTACCCGGCGAGATGGACGTTTGGATGAGTCACGGGGATCACGTCACGAAATTGCCGTTAAGCTTTCGTATAACAGCTCGAACGGAATCAGCGCTTAATGCAACCGAAGATTTAAGCAATCGCTTATACGGCGTGCAATTTCACCCCGAAGTCGCTCACACCGCGTTCGGGGCGCAAATTCTTAAAAACTTTGTGCTGCGGATTTGCGGAGCGCGCCCTGATTGGTCGCCGAGAGCCATTATTGAAGAACAGGTCGAGCGAATCAGAGAACAGGTGAAAGATAAAAGAGTCGTGTGTGGGCTTTCCGGCGGGGTTGATTCGACTGTGGCGGCGGCGCTTGTTCAGAAGGCCATCGGCGAACGCCAGATTTGCATTTTTGTTGACACGGGTTTGCTGCGCGAGAATGAGTTTGAAGGAACTTGCGCGTTATTCGACCGCTCAATGCAGCTTGAGGTGCGAGGGGTGCGGGCTGGCGACCGATTCCTGCAGGCGCTAAAAGGGGTAACAGACCCGGAGCAGAAACGCCGTGAGATAGGTCGAATTTTCGTCGAGGTTTTTGAGCGTGAAGCGGCGACCCTCGACGATGTTGAGTTTCTTGTGCAGGGTACGCTCTACCCGGATGTGATCGAATCGGTTTCCGTGCACGGCCCGTCGGCTGTGATTAAAACTCATCACAACGTGGGCGGATTGCCCGAGCGTATGCGCCTTAAACTCGTCGAGCCGTTGCGGGAATTGTTCAAAGATGAGGTGCGCGCGGCGGGGCGCGAGTTAGGCATCTCGGAAGAGCTTTTGAGTCGTCATCCGTTTCCCGGCCCCGGTTTAGCCGTGCGGATACTGGGCGAGGTGACGGAGCCGCGTCTGAAGTTGTTGCGGGCGGCTGATCGAATTCTTGACGAGGAGCTGCGGGCGGCGAACCTTTACGACGAAGTTTGGCAGGCTTTTCCGGTGTTGCTGCCCATCTCGACGGTCGGCGTGATGGGAGACTACAGAACGTATGAACAGGTCGTCGCGCTCCGGGCGGTGACGAGCACGGACGGGATGACGGCGGATTGGGCGCGCCTGCCGCACGAAATTCTCGCGCGCATTTCGACCCGCTTAGTTTCGGAAGTGCAAGGCATCAACCGCGTCGTCTACGACATCAGCTCCAAGCCGCCCAGCACCATTGAGTGGGAATAAGCGTTGTGCAGTGAATCTTCTCGTTCCTAAAGTATTTTCTTATTCCTTCGCAGCCAACACAGCATTCCGTAAAGGCTTTACCCGCGCAAAATGCGGTTCGCCCACATCTTGCGCTCTGGACGCGCAGGGTGCGCGTGATATAGTGTGCGGCGCTCTAGGATGACATCAGCCGGTAGAGTCCTTCTTGACTTGATCTTCGATCATGGATAAAAAATTCGTTCACCTGCATTTGCATACCGACTACAGTCTGCTCGACGCCGCTACGCAAATCAAGCCGCTTGCCAACCGTTTGGCTGAACTGGAGATGCCAGCTTGCGCCATTACCGATCACGGCAATATGTACGGCGCAATCTCCTTTTATCACGCGATGAAAGCCAAAAACATCAAGCCGATCATCGGTTGCGAAGTTTATTTCACGCGCGGAAGCAGGTTGGAACGGATAGCGAAAGTTTCCGCCGCAGGCGAAAAGATCAATCACCACCTTATTCTGCTCGCCAAAGATTATCAGGGCTACAGCAACCTCGTGCGTCTTACGTCGAAAGCTTACACGGAAGGTTTCTATTACAAACCGCGTATTGATATGGAGCTTTTGGCAAAGCACAACGAAGGTCTGATCGGATTATCAGCGTGCATGTCGGGCGTGCCTGCGGCGCTGCTGGCGCGCGACGCATTCGATGAGGCGGTGAAGGCGACTCACGAGTTCCAAGATGTGTTGGGCAAGGGAAATTACTTCCTTGAAATACAAGATCACGAACTTGAAATCCAGCAACGCATACGCAAGTCGCTGATCGAATTGTCGAAGAAGACGGAGGTGCCGCTCGTCGCCACCAACGACGTGCATTATCTTCACCCGGAGGACGCGCGCGCCCACGATCTGCTGTTGTGCATCGGGTCGGGCAAAACCGTTAACGACGCGAACCGATTGCGCTACGGGTCGCCCTACTTTTATCTGCGCTCGCAGGAAGAGATGTGGAATCTCTTCGGAGATGAATTACCCGACGCGCTCACGCGCACACATGAGATCGCGGAGAGGTGCGACATCGAGATGCCGGAGGGCGTCAACTACGTGCCGGTCTTCCCAATCCCTGAGTCCGATAAGGATTTATGCGAAGCCGAGTATTTCGAGAAGGTGGTGAGGGAAGGGTACGAGTGGCGAAGGGCGAGCGTGTGGGAGAGGTTGGCGGCGCGCGGCGACTTGCGCCATTCGACGGCGGAGTATCAGGAGCGCGTCTCAAGCGAAATAGCGATGATCAAGCGCATGGGGTTTGCGAGTTATTTCCTAATTGTCTGGGACATCGTGCGTTACGCGCGCGAGCATAACGTGCCGGTCGGCCCCGGCCGCGGCTCCGCCGCCGGTTCGCTCGTCGCCTATTGTTTGGGGATCACGGACGTTGATCCGCTTGAATACGATCTGCTGTTCGAGCGCTTCCTTAACCCCGAACGCATCACGATGCCGGATATTGACATTGATTTTTGCGTGCGCGGGCGCGACGCCGTGATCCGCCACGTCGCCGAACTTTACGGGCGCGATTCCGTCTGCCAGATTATCACGTTCGGGACGATGGCCTCGAAGGCGGCGATTAAGGATGTCGGGCGCGTGCTCGATATGCCGTATGCGGAAGTGGAGCGCATCGCCAAGATGATTCCGCCGCCGGTGCGCGGACGCAACGTCTCGATTGCGCAAGCTCTGGAGCAGGTGCCGGAATTACGCGAAAGCATGAAGGGGAACGCGCAAGTTGAGGATTTAATCAACCTCGCCAAACGGCTTGAGGGTTGCGCCCGCCACGCCTCAGTGCACGCGGCCGGAGTAGTGATTTCGCCCGTTCCGCTCGATGAACTAATCCCAGTCGCGGTGTCATCGAAAAGCGATTTGACGACGCAGTATGCGATGTCGGATTTAGAGAAGACGGGCATGTTGAAAATGGATTTTCTCGCCCTGACCGCGTTAACCATAATAAGCGATTGCTTAAATACCATTAAGCAGGTGCATCACGATGACATTGATTGGTCTACGGTGCCGCTTGAGGATGCAGCCACGATGCAGCTTTTCGCCGACGGTCATACGGAAGCCATTTTTCAATTTGAATCAACCGGAATGCAGGAGATTTGTCGGCGTCTGAAGCCGAAGCGCCTTGAGGATTTAGCCGCCTTGAACGCGCTCTATCGTCCGGGCCCGCTCGATGGCGGAATGGTTGATGATTACATCGAACGGCATCACGGGCATAAATCCGTGCGCTACATTGTGCCGGAGATGAAAGAGTTGCTCAATAACACTTACGGCATTATCGTCTACCAAGAGCAGATCATGCAGTTGGCACAAAAACTCGCCGGGTTTACGCTCGGTGAAGCGGATTTAATGCGGCGCGCGATGGGGAAAAAGAAAAGGGAGGAAATGGCGCGCCAGCAAGAGAAGTTTGTCAACGGAGCGGTTGAAAGAAATATAAAAAAGGAAAAGGCCGAGCAGATTTTTAACTTGATGGCGCAGTTCGCCGATTACGGCTTTAACCGCAGTCACAGCGTCGCCTACGCTTATCTCGCTTTTCAGACGGCTTATCTAAAAGCTCATTATCCTGAACATTTCTACGCCGCAGTACTCTCGAACGAATTAGAGAACAGCGGCAAAATTCTTAAGTACGCCAACGAACTAAAACTCAAAGGGGTCGGATTGCTGCCGCCGGATGTGAACGAGAGCGGAGCTTTGTTTACGCCTTTGCAGGGAGCGATCAGATATGGTTTAACCGCCATCAAGGGGATCGGGCAGGCGAGCGTCGAGGCGATTATGGAGGCACGGGGGGCGGGGCCGTTCCGCTCGTTGTTCGATTTCGTGGAGCGTGTTAACCCTCGCGCCGTCAATAAGCGGGTGATGGAGAGTTTGATTTCTTCGGGTGCATTCGATTCGCTGTCACAGAAAGAACGGAATCCATGTCTGTGGCGGGCGACTTTGATGAATTCGGTGGATGCGGCGTTAGCTTACGGCGCACGCACGCAGAAGTCTCTGTCAGCTGGGCAAGATAATCTTTTCGGCGGCGCAACGGCGGATTCGGTGCCGGTTGAGGAACAATTGAGCGAAGCGACGGCGTGGACGCAGGCGGCGCTTTTAGCGGCGGAAAAAAATTCCATCGGGTTCTACATTACGAGTCATCCGCTCGAAGATTATGTTGCTGTGCTAGCTCAAGTAAACGCCTGTAAGTGTCTCTCCATAGGTAAGATGGAAAACGGCTCACAAGTTACTTTAGGAGGCGTTATCACGGAATTACAGGTGCGCACGACGAAGAAGAACGACAGGTTCGCTTTAATGAGACTTGAGGACGAGACGGGTGGCCTAAAGTGCGTGATGTGGCCGAATATATTTAGTAAGTACGGAAAATTTATCTCGGACGAACAAGCGGTGCTCGTGAGCGGCAGGTTGGAGGTGAGCGAAGAGGGAATGGCGTCCTTGATCGCGGATGGAGTCGAGCGGCTTGACGAAGTTTTGCAGCGCCGCGCGAAATCAATTGTGGTGAGACTGCCGGAGCGTGGCGGAGTCGAACAGTTGCTTGATTCCGTCTTTAATTTGCTCAATGAGCATAAAGGAGATTGCGAAGTTTTGATCGAGATGCAGCTTGGGGACGGCTTGCGGGTGCGTGCCAAACCGCACGGGGCGTTGAGGGTCGGCGGCAGTTTAGCTTTAGAGTCGTCGCTCGTGAAAGCCGGTTGTCGAGTCGAGTGGATAAACCCAAATGCCGGACGCCTGAACGCTTCGCTAAAGGTTGCGGTATAATCGAAAACTCGTTTCCAGCTTGTTTAGCGGAAGGGTGTATTGACTTTGAAGAATCTT
>JACCYN010000385.1 GCA_013696465.1 Pyrinomonadaceae bacterium | reverse complement strand
TGGATTGCCCGACGTCGAACTTGCGCCCCTCGCTCGCGTATTGCTGCTCGGAGGCGGAGCGAGCGGCGGCCGCGGCGCGCAAGCGCGACTCTGAAGTGCGCACGGCTTGCAAAGCGTTCCTCACGTCCACTTCGATCAACTGCTCAAGCTGTTCGCGCTGCGTCCGCACGCGCTCCCCTTCGACAAGCGAACGGCCCAATTGCGCTTGCGCCGTGCGATTTTTAATTGGAAGATTGAGTTGAACGCCGACGCGAAAATTATTAAAACGATTCGCCGCGAGATTCGTGATTGATTGCCCGAAGCCGCCGACGAGAACTTCCGGGAACGTCTGCACGGGCGGCTCAGAAAGCGGCGCGATTCCGCTCAACAGCGAAAGCTCATTGATGCGCTGACGCAATTGTTCGTTTGCGCCTGTAAACGGGTTGAGCGCGGTATTGGTCGCAAGCGATCCGGCGAGGCCGGACACGCCGTAGCTTGCAACTAAGTCAACCTGCGGGCGTGTCTGCTCGCGCAGGTATCTTTGGTCAATTTCGTTGATCTGGCGCGCCACGTCGGATTGCCGCAACTCTTGACGATTTTGCAGGGCAGCCGAAACCGCTTCCGGCAGCGTGATGCCTGACGCTTGCAAGTCCACCGGATCAATCGGCACCAACGACTGCCCCCACAAAGCGGCTTCGCGGTTCTCCGCGATCAAATTCTTCAAATTGTTTTCCGTGCGTCCGACATCTTCGAGAGCCGTGTAAACGCTTTGCTCGAACCCTGAAACTTGCGCTTCAGCCGCCACCACGTCAATCGGCGCGAGTATGCCTTCTCTCACGAGGCGTTGGTTATGCGCCAACTGGCGGCGCGCGTCTTCAACCGCGTCGCGTTGAATTTGCAGGTTGCGCAAGGCGAATACCAAATCCCAGTAAGCGCGTTGCACACTTGCGATCACTTCCGTCGCGCGCTGACGAAATTGCGCGTCGGTTAAAGAAAGATTGCGGCGTGCGATCTCGATTCCGCGCCGGTTAATGTCAAAACGGAATCCGCGCAGGAGCGGTTGCGTGTAGCTAAAGGTGAGCGCAGTCGGGTATTGCGGGTTGAGCGAGGCGAATTGATTGTCGGTCGTCAATCGGAGCGACGAAAAATCAACTCGGTAGCCGCCGCCCCACTTCGGAACCAATCCCTCGAAGCGCGCTGTGCCTGTGTAGCTCGACTGCGTGACCGCGCCGCCCTGCCCGCCACTTAGGAAACTCGCGGTCGGCGTCTCCGCCCGCTCGTAGTAAGAGAGCGATGTGAGACGCGGATCATAAACGCCTTGCGCCCCGCGCAGATCGAATTCGGCGACGCGCACGTTCTGGCGCGAAACTTCAATGTCTTTGTTGTTTTCGAGCGCCATCGTGATCGCTTCGCGCAAAGCGAGCGGACGCTGATCATCCATCTGGACGCCGACGCGCTCTAAAGGCGGAAGCGGCGCCGACGGTTCGGCGCGAAAGTCGGGCGCAACCGCAGGCACGTTCGAGAGCGGATCATTTTGCGGCGCAGGACTCGGCACAGCTTCTCTTCCCGGCTGCCGCACGCCCTGCGGCGCGGGGATCGTCGGCGCCGCCCCTTGCGGATTCTGTGGCGGTGCGGTGACGTTCGGTTGCGCCGTACCCTGCACGCCTTGCGGTGCGTCAATCGTCGGAATGGAAGACGCCGGGCTTGAGTTTGACGCGGGAGCTTGCGCCTCTACGCCGCCCTGCTGCGGCTGCGACCCCTGCGGTTGCGGTTGAACGCTCTGTTGCGTTTGCGCTGACGGCGTTAGAGGGCGCGCGTTCGTCGGAGCCGACGTGGTTTGTCCCTGCGGCGTGTTGCCCGAAGGAGCCGCCTGTACTCCGCTTGACGCGGGCGGCGCGCTCGTCTGAACTCCGGCCGGAACATTCGCTGTATTGCCGGAAGGCGCAGGCGTAAACGTGCCACTCGAAGGTGCGGGCGTGCCCGGTTGCTGCGCGAACGAGGTCATTGCGGTCAGCGACACGCAGCACAGAAGCGCAGACAAACTTAAAAACAATTTCGCTGACAATTTATTAAAGCCACACATAACCTTGAACCACCAAATTCCTTGCGAGCGGAACTAACAAAATCGTCCGCCCCTTTTCTGTCCTAGCTTTAGTGCTTGCCGAAGACGCTGAAGAACGATCCGGCCGTTGTCGTCGCGCGCCGCCGCGCCCATGTGAATCCACCGATGATCCCGTTTGACGCGCGACTCCACACGCGACTCTGACCGAGATCGTCGAAGAGCGAGTAGAAGACGGGAACAGCGAGCAGCGTCAACAACAAACACAAACTTTGTCCGCCGACGACCAAAACGCCGATTGAACGGTTTGTGCCCGAACCCGGCCCCGAAGAGACGACGAGTGGGATCATGCCCGCTACAAGAGCAATCGTCGTCATTAAGATCGGACGCAGACGATCTCGATTCGCTTGAATTATCGCGTCGAGCCGTTCCCTGCCTTGCGAGCGCAGTTCGTTCGTGTGATCGATCTGCAAGATAGCGTTCTTCTTTACGACGCCGAAGAGCAAGAGCAGGCCGAGACCGGAGAAGATGTTGACGGTTTGGCCCGTGACCAAGAGCGATACGATGCCGAAAGGAATCGCTAAGGGCAGCGTCAACAGGATCGTGATGGGATGGATGAACGATTCAAACTGCGCCGCCAAAACCATGTACATAAATATGAACGATAGCGAGAAGGCAAGGAGAAAATAGGTGCCCGCGCGCCCAAGTTCTTTCGAGCGCCCGGCGAGTCCCGTCGTGTAGCCCGGCTCAACGCCCACCTCCTGCACGAAGACGTTCATCCCCTCGATCACGTCCGACTGCGAACCGCCGGGTTTGACGTTGGCCGTCAGCATCACTTGGCGTTGACGGTTAAGGCGATCAATCGCCGACGGCCCCGAACCTTCCTCGACGCGCACAAGATTGTTGAGCGGAACCGATCCCGTCGTCGCCGAAGGCACGCTCATCTGCTTCAAGCCTTCGATGCTTCCGCGCGCTTCGCCCGTCGCGCGCACGCGCACGTCGTATTGATCCGTGCCGACGTTAAATGTCGAAACAACTTGCCCGGCGACGAGGACGTTCAAGGCTTGCGCGATGTCGCCGACCCTCACGCCCAGATCAGCCGCCCGCGCGCGATCAATGATCACGCGCAGTTCGGGTTTGCCGACGATGAGCGACGAGTCAGCGTCAACCACGTCGGGAACCGTCTTCATCTTCTGCAAGAGTTGTTCGGAGTACTGCGTCAGTTTCTCCAAGTCGGGGCCGCTGATGACGTATTGAATATCGGCGTTGCGGAAACCGCCGCCGGAGATCGCCTGCACTTGCCCGACGCTCGCGCGCAACTCCTGCGGGTAGTTCTTCAGAAGCTCGCGCGCCCGCCCCATCAGTTCATCTTGCGATTCGTCGCGTTCTTCAATCGGCACGAGTTTGACGTAGATCGATGCGCTGTTGGTGAGCTGTTGCTGACCGCCGCCGATGGTCGTCAGCACGTCGGTGACGCCGGAAAGATTCGTGCGCACGTCCGTTGCGATGCGCTCGACAATGGTTGAAGTCGAGGCGAGCGTCGAGCCTTCGGGGGCGCGCAAGGTGATCTCGAATTGCGATTGATCGTCAACGGGCAGAAAGTTTTTGCCGATGAAGCTGAAGAGCGGCACGGTGCTCAGGATCACAAGCACGCAAAGCCCGACAATCGCCCAGCGGTGCGCCATGCTCCACGTAAGCAGGCGCGTGTAAGTGCGATCAACGGGGCGATACCAGCGCGATCCCTTCGAGTCCGTTTCACCGTGCGCGCTCGTCGCGGGCGTGTTGGTTTGTCGCCCGCCCTCTTCCGGTTCGCCTGCTTCGCTTCTGGCTTCCGTGATGGCTTCGCCGTCGCCGCCCGCGACGCTCGCCGCCGGAACGCTGTCGCGCCGCGTTTTACGTCGCTTAACGAAACGCGCGCAGAGCATCGGCGTGAGGACGAAGGAGACGAGCAGCGAGACGCCGATGGCGAACGACGAAGTTAAGCCGAAACTAGACATGAACCGCCCAACGATGCCGCCCATAAAACCGACGGGCAGAAACACCGCAAGGAGCGAAAGCGTCGTCGCCGTGACGGCCAGACCTATTTCGCGCGTGCCCTGAATCGCCGCTTGAAACGGCGGCATTCCCTTCTCTTCGATAAAGCGATAAATGTTTTCTAAGACAACAATCGCGTCGTCAATAACGACGCCGACCATCAAGGTCAAGGCGAGCATCGTGATCTGATTCAAGGTGTAGCCCATCGCGGCCATGAGTCCGAAGGTGGCGATGATCGAAGTCGGGATAGCAATGGCGGCGATGATCGTCAGGCGGATGTTCCACAGGAAAAGAAAGACGACGATGGACGCGAGGACGCTGCCCTCGACGAGGTGCGTCTGAATTGATTCGACGGCCGCTTTAATGAATATGGATTGATCGCCGACAATCTGCGCGCGCACACCCGGCGGCAAAGTCGGCGCGATCTCTTCGAGTCGCTCTTTCACCGCATCGGCGACCGCGACCGTGTTCTGCCCCGACTGCTTCGAGACGACGAGCGCGACGGCCGGTTCGCCGTTTAAGCGCGACGAAGTGCGCACCTCTTCGCTCGCGTCTTCGACGTAGCCGATGTCCGAAACTTTAACGACGTAAGCTCCGCGCGTGGCGACCGCGATATTGTTAAAGTCGGCCGGATTCGTGATCCGTCCCATCGTGCGCACGGTGAGTTCGCGCGCGCCCTCGTCAATGCGCCCGCCCGGAACTTCCAAGTTTTGCTGCCGCACGGCGTTTGCCACTTCGCCGACCGTGACGCCGAAGGCGCGCATCTTCTCCGGGTCAACTTTGACCTGAATCTCGCGGCGGCTACCGCCGACAAGCTGCACCTGCCCGACGCCGTTGATGTTTTCAATGCGCTTCCTGATCCTTTTGTCCGCGATGTCCGTCACTTCGCGCAAAGAGCGCGGAGACGAGACGGCGATGCGAAGGACGGGCGCAGCGTCCGTGTCGAGCTTTTGGATCACGGGCGCCTCGGACGTTTCAGGTAGATCGGGGATGATCAGGTTTACTTTATCGCGCACCTCCTGCGCCGCGATGTCCGCGTCTTTGTCGAGCAGGAAGGTGATAAAGACTTGGCTTACGCCTTCGATTGAAGTTGAACGCAGTTCGTCAATGCCGCTAATAGTGTTGACGGCCGACTCGACGCGATCCGTGATCTCGGTTTCAACTTCCTGCGGTGATGATCCGGGGTTGACGACCGTCACGGTGATCGTCGGGAAGTCGATCTTCGGAAACAGATCAACGCCCAAAGTGAAGAACGAGAAGAGTCCGACGACCGTCAAAGACAAAATCAACATCGTCGCAAACACAGGACGACGAATACAAATTTCAGCTAACTTCTGCATGACGTTTTAATTTTTGATTT
>JACCYN010000369.1 GCA_013696465.1 Pyrinomonadaceae bacterium | reverse complement strand
ACCTATGACATTGTTGCCGCCCTATCCCCTTGGCACTCTGTACGCCAATTAAGCGAACTGGCGCGGGAGCACTCTCTTCAGAAGATTACCGCGCCTATTTCTTTTCAGTTAATCAGTCCCCGTCTCGTTTGTGGTTTGCGCTTCGACAGTTTGTGTCTGGAATGCTTCATTAAACTTTTATTACCTTAAACGGTTCATAAGGGAGGTTTGAAGATGAGTTTCTTGCAAGGCTTCAACTTCAACATCCACGTAGGTACGGGTAACCTTTATATCTTCGTGGCCTAAAATCTGTTGAAGGTAAAATAAGTTTCCTCCCCTTCGCGTGTAGTTCTTTGCGAAGCACCGTCTAAAGGCATGGAAAGCCCCATCAAAGCCGTCAATGCCGAGCTTGTCCATAAGCCGGCGAAAATCTCTTCTAACATTATCGTAGAGTTGCCGCCCGCCACATCGCGTTGGGAAGACAAGCGGGAAATTATGTTGCCTAAGCCATTTGAAGAGGACTTTGCGAAGCTCAACAGAGAAGGGAACGATACGCTCTTTATTACCCTTGCCTTGAACCGTCAAAAGCAAATTATCAAAATCAACCCTGCATCTTAACAGCCCTAATCCTTCGTCAATCCTGATGCCGGTCTCAGCGAGAGTACAAAGCAAGGTATGAAGCCTTGCTTCATGGAATGTTTTGGGCTTGAACGTGAGAACGGCTCTAATTTGAGCGTCTGTAAAAGTCTTCATCACGCGCTTTTCTAGTTTCAGTCTTTTAATTTTCAGATGTTCGCTGAGATGCTCATTTTCAAAGAGCCAAGTAAGAAACGGATTGACGCCTCTGATATAAGCATCACAGCAAGCCGGAGATTTCCCTAATTCTCGAAGAGCAGTTACACGCCCGTTAAGTTGACTCTTCGTGATGGGTTCTTGTAAATTGAATGTCTTAAAGGATTGTTCGTAAAACCAGATAGTGTTATGCGAGACATTCTGAATGTAGAGTTTCTCTTTGAGAAACTGTTGAAATAGCAATTCCAGATTCATACGCTCAATTTTCCTTTGTTTGAGCGTAAGTCATTGATTCACAAGGGGCCGTAGCTCAGCTGGGAGAGCGCATGACTGGCAGTCATGAGGTCAGGGGTTCGATCCCCCTCGGCTCCACCATTATTTCTAACAAGCTACGGGCAACTCTATGGTTGCCTTTGTTGTTTGGTGTGACAACTTATAAAGGGGTTCTTTAGTTCAATTGTAAAGTGATGTATCGCATTCTTGAGGTCAGTTGTACGATCCGCTCCGTTTACTAAATCAATAACTTATAGGCGGCCATAGTCCGCCCGTTGCTGTCCGTTGTGTCTATTGACGTACTGTTTTCTTTTCGATCAAATACATTCTCGAATCTGTGTACAACCACAGTGGCTTCATTCAGCCATCGGCTGTCTGCCGCCAGTTGAGTTCGAGCAGTCGCTTCAATCATCGACCAGTGCTTAACCACCTGTCTCGTAACACGGGCGCGCTACAGTGAGGTCAGTTTGTTTCTTAAGGGAACAAAGAAAGGCAAGTAAAAACGATGAGCAGACCCATCAGCATGCATGAGGCACGAACCGCGCTCAATCGTGACCACGAAATCAGAGAGTGGGCAGAGCAGTGGCTGAAGAGTAAAGAACGGGCCGCGCAGCAGGCGATGAGCGACGATGAATTTGAGAAGCACTGGCTCTACGTCCGCCCGGAGAGGATGCACGAGGAAGCCATTGAGGCGGTTGCTGCCTATCGACAGCGCAACGAGGAGAATTAGGATGTTCGAGTCCGAACTTGAGAACTTCAACTTCACCGCCTAGGATGCGCTCCTTTGCGATGGCGAACTCCTATGAAACAACCTTACCACCCACATCACCACCATCGCAGCGACAACATGCGCCACGATGATGATGCCGTCTGACAGCACGTTGAACCAAAAGCCGAACCGCAGCGGGTCAGGTCTCCAAAGCCAATCGTAGATGAACTGAATCAGCCCAACCGCCGTCAGGTCAAGAACGATTACCGTCGCCAGCAACGACGCCATGTACTGCCACCACAAACGACGGCGAGCGAATCCGGGCAGAAGAAACAGTCCGTTGACATAAACCGCGAGAGCGGAGGCGGACACCAACACGGACGTAGCCGATACCGCGACGGTCAGCGTCGGATGGTATTGACGGGTAGCCACAAGCCAGAAGATGAACACACCAAGCCATACTGCTAGGTGTAGTGCTATACGCCAGAAAGACATTCTGCTTTACACAATCTCCACTAAGAACAGCCGCCGAACTCCCGAATTAAACCGCCGCGACCGAGAAGCGTTCAACCTGCACCCGAATAGACTGGCGTGAGAAATACTATCGAAGCGTCGCGCTCGAACGAGTTTTAGAGTAATGAGGTTCATTCCACTGGCTTAATTCTATTGAATTAAGCCAGTGGAATTAATATGCCGGGCGGGTGTGACGACTCTTGATGAACTGCGCTTCTCCATGATTGGAGAATACAAGTGGCAAGCGCAATCTTACAACCGCTTACCATACAAAGCATCATCATCTCCTAATAATCACCTATCGTTTATTTATTCTTATTCATCTTAAAGCATCAGCCTGCGCCCTTTTCGGTTGTGTGGCGAGCAAGACGGCGAGCTCTGACAATTGTCGGAACGAATCTGCGTGGAGCGTCGCGGGAAAGCGTTTGCGTATGGTGATGTTAGAAAACCCGGCACCACCGAGCACGATTACGGCTTTCATACTCTGCACATTCTTACGGAACTCCCCATACTCGCTTACCGCACGGTCTAAGTTGGTCAGAATCGTGGAGGATACACAGATTAATTGCGGCAGGTGTTGCGAAGTTACTTCTGCAAGAGCAGAAAAAGGTGTGTTGGGTCCGAGGTTCAGAACTCGCCACCCGGCACTCTCGAGCAGTACATGAGTACACTGAACTGGGAGTTCGTGAAAGTCCGCTTCCACACTACAACAAATTGCTAACAAGCCGTTCTCTTCAGGCACTTCAACAACCCTGCGCAATGTGTGTAAAACATCGAGTGCGGTGCGCGTAGCGATGTGTTCCTGCGCAACCGTCAACTCGCCCTCATACCAAAGCTCTCCAATACGGCGCATTGCTTTTGACAGTGCCCCATCAAAAAGGGCTGCAAGGCTGTGCCCGTGCAAGTAGGCGTTGACGAGCAACGCCGAGACTTCTTCGCCTCGTCCTGCAATGAGTGCCTCGAACAACGTTTGAGGCGAAGCAGAACTCTTCGCTTTGGATGGCGATGTCGCATGTCGTTTTTTTTGTATCTCAACAACTGAAACTGCGCGAGGTGTCCGGCGACCGACGCCAAGTCCGCCCTCGCGTTGGAACAGAGCGACATCTTCGGGACGAAATCTCCTATGCCCGCCAACTGTTTTTTGCGATTGCAACAATTCACTATCAGCCCAACGTTTAATTGAAGCTTCGCTAACGCCGAGAAGTTGCGCTGTCTGCTTACTAGTTAACCAACGTTCACTACTCATGATTACACCTTAATTGAATTTCCGTGCCGTTAAAGCCTATGAAGTTGCACACGGTAAACTATAGCATATTCGCCCAATTCGTTCAAATAATTCAATATATACGTTATTAATGCAATTTTTAGGTCTCTCCTGTTGACAAGTTCTCGCAAGAGGTATATAAATTCGTTCAATTCATTCAAAAGACTTTTCAGCTTTCGCTGCTACTTTGACGAATTGGTGCATCGATGACAATGAAGGAGCAAAGGAGATTTCTAGTGTTTACTAAGTCTGACTTCTTAATTTTAGCGGCGGCGTTCCTCTCATTCCTGTTCTCGATATCTTTGTGGTTTGGATTTCTCGGGGCGATTAACAAAGATGCAGGAATTTTTGTCGGGCTGTGGGTTCCCTCCATCCTCGCCGTTGGCAATTACTTCAAGATAAAAGCGGGGAGGTAACCGGTGACAATGGAATGGGGAGTTTTTCTTTTCGGTGTTTTCATAACCTTTCTGGCTGCAGGAGGGCTTGTGTTCACCACGATAGAATTCCGCAAGATGAATAGAGAGCCTGAACGATATCTGCCCGGGAAGAATAGCTGGAGCGAGCCTAACAAAAAACCTCGGCGAGCGGCTTGATGCGAACAAACCGTTTCGCTTGGTCGCTTCAGAATCGCAACAATTCGCCTCGCAAGCAATCACTAGTAAACACGCCCAAGCGGTTTACTTCTTAATTCAGTTCGGAAAAAGGAAAATGATCATGGCTGAAACAAAAGACATAGTTCAAACCGCGATTGACGCGGGAAAGTTCAACACATTGGCGAAGGCGTTGACCGCCGCCGGTCTCGTCGAGACTCTTCGAGGCAAAGGGCCGTTTACGGTTTTCGCGCCGACCGATGAAGCGTTCGCCAAGTTGCCGACGGAGACGCTCACCGACTTATTGAAGCCGGAGAACAAGCAGAAGTTGACGGACATACTCACCTATCACGTCGTCTCAGGGCGCGTGACAGCCGCCGACGTATCGAAGATCACCGAGGCGGATACAGTCAACGGTCAGCAAATCAAGATCAACACGACGAGCGGCGTGAAGATCAACGACGCGACGGTGACGACCGCGGACGTCGAAGCTTCAAACGGCGTGATCCACATCCTTGACAGCGTCTTGCTGCCGCCGGCAGCCTCTGCCGTCGGCGCCTAAGACAGGCGTAAGACCATGAACATTAGTTTGTTCATTACCACCAAAACCCTGTTAACGGTTGTCGGCTCAAACAAACTGACAACCGTTAACAGAAGCCCGTTTGTGAACCATGACCCCCGTCAACTCAACACAACGCTTGTGCGTCGAGGTGGCGAACACCGAGAAACTAGAGTTTGTAATTACAACTCTAGCTTCCTGAGTCGCTGGGCAATAATATGTTAGTCACCCTTAGAAACGCTTTAAAAGCGGTGAGCTTCGACGCAACTCGGAAGATTACATTTACCGGCTCAAGGCATTGATAAGCAGTCCCAATTGGGAGATGGTTGGCTGAAGAGCGTGCCGCCGGATGGCAACTGCCTTAAATATAATTATGGATTTATCAGACAAGGTCATCATGATCGTGGGAGCCGGGCGCGGCATCGGGCGCGCTTCTGCCGGGTTATTCGCGGAAGCCGGAGCTAGTTTGGTGCTGGCTTCGAGGACTGAGCAGGAGTTAACGGAGCTGGCATTTGATCTGGAAAGGCGGCACGGCGCGCCGACGTTGGCTGTTCGGACGGACGCTACAAATTCGGAGAGCGTGGAGCGGCTGGTCGGGGAAGCCGTACGCCGCTTCGGTCACGTGGACACGCTCGTTTACGCCGCAGGTGCGGGAGTGCTCAAACCTTTCAACGAGACAAGTGAAGAGGAGTTCACACAACTCTTGGACGTCAATGTGAAGGGGGCTTTTCTGATGTGCAGGGCTGTGCTGCCGTTGATGGAAAAGCAGAAGCGGGGACATATCATCGCGCTGCCGGGCATCTTGGGCCGCTCGCCGATGGCGCAAGCAGCAGCCTATTGCGCCTCGAAATTCGCGCTGACCGGGATGCTAAAAGCACTCGCTTTGGAGACGAAGCGATTCGGCGTTCGGGTCAGCCTGTTGCATTTCGGCGGAGTTAATACGAGCTTCTGGGACCAGATCACGATGAGGGTGCAGCGTGAAAGGATGCTCACGGTCGAGGCGGCAGCGCGGGCTGTCCTGTTCGCTGCGACGCAAGAGGGCGAAGGTGTGCTGGGCGAACTGATCCTTCAGCCAGAGTCGCACCAACTTTAAGAAGGTGATGTTGCAAGAGCCGCGAAGCCATTTAACTTGTCGGAGTCAGCACTCACTTTATTGCGCAACAAGTTTTACCCAAAATTATTATTGCAATGATAACACCCGCCTCGCTCAGGAATTTGTTGCCCGACGAATTCAGGGTGAGTGATTCGGGCACCAACCGCGTGACGTGTCTCGTCGTCGGCGCGGGCCTCGCCGGGTTGGTCGCCGCGCGTGAGTTGCGGAGGCGCGGCGTGGGCGTCGTGGTGTTCGACAAGGGGCGCGGCGCCGGCGGCAGGCTCGCGACGCGGCGCATCGGCGATGCGGTTTTCGACCACGGCGCGCAGTTCTTCACCGTGCGCGAAGCGGAGTTCGGGAGGCATGTTGACGAATGGCTGCGTGCTGGCGTCGTGCGCGAGTGGTGCCGGGGCTTCGCACATGGGGACGGGGCGTTGCGCGCCGACGCTCACCCGAGATACTGCGGGACGAGCGGGATGGCGGGAATCGCGAAGAGTCTCGCCGCGGACCTCGACGTGCGCACAGGCGTGCGGGTCGAAAGCCTCGTGGCGCACGAAGGTGGATGGGGTGTGACGACCGACGCGGGCGTGAATTGGCGCGCCGCGTCCCTGCTGCTTACGCCGCCCGTGCCGCAATCGCTCGCGCTCATCGAGTCAGGAGGCTTCACGCTTGACGCCGAGACGAAGGCACATCTGGCGCGCATTGCTTACGATCCGTGCATCGCCGTAATGGTGATTTTCGCCGGGATGGTGACGCTGCCCGCGCCCGGAGCGGTGCAGATTGAGGGCGGGGAACCTGTCTATTGGATTGCCGATAATAACTGCAAGGGGGTCTCGCCGCGCTCGTCCGCGTTCACGATTCACGCCGGAGCCGACTTCAGTCGCGCCCACTGGGAGGCGGACGATGAGTTAATCGTTGCGACACTCACAAGGCACGCCGAAAAATTCTTGCGCGACACTAACGGTCAGCCGCTCGAAAACGCCCAGGTTGAAACCCAGCAAGTTAAGCGCTGGCGCTACAGCAAGCCGACCGTGACATACACGGAACGCTGCCTCGCCGTTCAAACTCCGCCGCTCGTCTTTGCAGGGGACGCATTCGGCGGTGCGCGCGTAGAGGGGGCGGCGCTCTCCGGCTTAGCGGCGGCGGAACAACTAGCGACGTTGCTTCTCTGAGTAGACGAAGCGTGAACGATCAAGACACATTCTGAATTTTACGTGAGGTGAAAACTATGAAAGCAACTTGACGCGGGACAGTGTTAGCGGAGAGCGACGAGACAATCGTGATCGAAGGCAATCAGTATTTCCCGCCGGACAGCATCAACCGCGAGTCGGTGCGCAAAAGCAGCACACATACGACGTGTCCGTGGAAAGGGCAGGCGAGCTACTACGACGTAATCGTTAACGGCGACACGAACAAAGACGCGGCGTGGTTCTACCCCGAGCCGAAAGACGCGGCGAAAGAGATCAAAGGCTATGTGGCTTTCTGGAAAGGCGTCACGGTCGGGTGAGCGGGCGCGGCCAGCGCAGTGAGGAACTCACGTGAAAGCCGTATTGCTCGCACACTTCGCCGCGACTCTGTTCATGACCGGCGTGATCTGGTTCGTGCAGGTCGTTCACTACCCGCTGTTCAGTCGCGTGCACGGCGACGAGTTCAACGCTTATGCCGCCGCGCACGGGCGGCTGACGACGTGGGTTGTCGCGCCGCCGATGCTTGTCGAACTCGCGACCGGCGCGTTGCTTCTCTGGCGGCGACCGGAAGGCGTTGGGCTGACGCCAATCGCCATCGGCTTCGCGCTCTTGGTCGTCATCTGGCTCTCGACGCTGCTGCTGCAAGTGCCGCAACACAACACGCTCGGCGCAGGCTTCGACGACGCGGCGCATCGCACGCTCGTCCTCACGAACTGGCTGCGGACAGCGGCGTGGACGCTGCGCAGTCTGCTCGTGTTATGGATGGTCGCCGCGATGGTTGAGAGATGAAAGTTGCGAGGTTGTATAATGACGCAGATTGACGAACGCACAACGCTGCTCAACGATAGGGCGGAGAATAATGAAGCGCGCTATGTGCTTTACTTCATGCAAATCTTCAAACGCACGTCGCACAACTTCGCGCTTAACTTTGCGATTGAAGCGGCGAATGAGCGTAAACTTCCGCTCGTCGTGTATGAAGGTCTGAAATATTATTACCCGTGGGCGAGCGACCGCCTGCACACTTACATTCTCGAAGGCGTCGAAGAAAAACGCTCTGCGTTCGCCAAGCAGGGAATACGTTACGTGTTCTACCTTCAACGCAATGAACGCGACCCGCGCGACACCGTGGCACGACTCGCCAATGACGCCGCGCTCGTCGTCACAGACGATTTTCCGTGCTTTATCATCCCGCATCACAACGCGCGCGTTGCTGCACGCGCGACCGTGCCCGTCTATGCCGTGGACTCAAACGGCATCATCCCGCTCTCGAAGTTCACCAAAGAAGAGTTTGCCGCGCGCACAATTCGCCCGAAGATAAACCGGGTTCTGCCCGAATATCTCGAACCGCTCACAACGCCCGAACTCCACACACGCGCCCCCGAACTCGAAGTCAACTGCCCCGAAGAGACGCGCGACACAAGCCTTGAGAATATCCCAGGTCTCGTCGCTTCGTGCGCCATTGACCACAGCGTCACACCGTCGCCCCGCTATCACGGCGGAACGAAGAACGCCCGCGCGCGACTCACATATTTTCTCGAAAAAGTCTTGCCGCGCTACGACGAACTGCGCAATGACCCGAGCATTGACGGCACCTCGCGCCTGAGTTCGTATCTACATTTCGGCTTTCTTTCCGCGCATGAAATCGTCGAAGCCGTGAACAAGAGTGAAACTCCGCAAGCGGGTAAAGATGCGTTCCTCGAAGAACTCATCGTCCGCCGCGAACTCGGCTACAACATGACGCGCTTTAATCCCGCGCACACGTCGCTCGACAGTCTTCCCGATTGGGCGAAGAAGACGATGAACGAGCACGCCGCAGACCCGCGTCCCGCGCTTCTGTCGCGCGAACAAATCGAATCTGCTCAAACTTACGACGCGCTGTGGGACGCGACGCAGAGGGAGTTGTTGAGAACCGGCGAGATACACAACTATGCGCGGATGCTCTGGGGCAAACTCGTCATACAGTGGTGCGCGACTTACGAGGAAGCCTTCGCGTTGTTGGAATATATGAACAACAAATATGCGCTCGACGGTCGCAACCCGAATTCTTACGCCGGCATTCTCTGGTGCTTCGGCAAGCACGACCGCGCGTGGGGACCTGTGCGCCCGGTCTTCGGCAAGCTCCGCTACATGACTTCGCAATCAATGGCGCGTAAATTCAACGCACGGAAATACATTGAGTGGACGCACGAGTTTCCCGCGCTCGCGGTTGAGAGCACGACGCTCGATAAGCCGCCTGACTCCGCATCGGGCGAGGTAGAGCAAGGAATCTGAGGGCTTATGCGGGCAAAGTGTCATATCTCTTTGTAACGAACTGGACTGAATCTAACGTGAAATTGGCTGAACCCATTAGAGACGAAGAATACGCCATTGAAGCGTCCGACACGCTCACGGAGGAAGTGTTGAAACGCGCGGCAACGGTCGCCGCCCGTTGCGCTGCGATGGCGGCGGCGGGCGATTATGAAGGCGCGTTTCCGAGTGAAGAGTTTAAGCTGATTCACGATGCCGATCTGTTGACCGCGACGCTCCCGCGTGAGCACAGCGGAGCGGGAATCGGCGTCGATCCTTGCACGACGCTCGCGCTGCTGCGTCTGCTTAAATACATCGGCGGCGGCAATCTCGCTGTCGGTCGCGTTTATGAAGGTCACGTCAATGCACTCCAACTCGTCAACACGTTCGGTAAGAAAACTCAAATCGAACGCTTCGCACGCGACGCCCGCGCGGGCAAGATCTTCGGCGTGTGGAACACGGAAGCCGCCGACGGTGTGCGATTCCGCAGGTGCGATGACAGAACTTACAGGCTCGAAGGGGCAAAGACTTTTGCGTCCGGCGCGGGACATGTCGCACGCCCAATCGTCACCGGCAGGTTGCCCGAAAACGAAGGCGGCGGCTGGCAGATGTGCGTCGTCCCGTTCGACGAATCGGACGCGGAGATAGACGCTTCGTGGTGGAAGCCTCTGGGGATGCGCGCCACAGCGAGCTTCCGCGTCGACTTCGGTGGAGTCCGCATAGAAGCTGACAACTTACTCGGCGCGCCCGACGATTATTACCGTCAACCGTGGTTCACTGCCGGAGCGATACGCTTCGCCGCCGTGCAACTCGGCGCAGCGGAAGCCCTCTTCGATCACACGCGCGATTACTTGCGCGGACTCTCGCGGACGGCGGACGCGCATCAACAAACGCGCGCTGGCGAAACGGCAATTTTGATTGAGAGCGGCAACGCCTGGCTGCGCGGCGCGGCAGCGCTCGCAGATTCTTCACCTACGTTGGGCGAGGGTGAGATGACTGATGAGCGGCGCGTCGAGCGCCTTCTCGCTTACGCGAACATGACGCGCACCGCAATTGAAAACATCTGCCTCGAATGCATGCGCTTATGCGAACGCTCCGTCGGCGCGCGCGGGCTGCTGCGTCCGCACCCTATGGAGCGCATACACCGCGACTTGACGCTCTACCTACGGCAGCCTGCAACGGACGCCGCTCTCTCTGAGGTCGGGCGTTACGCGCTTCGATACGAAACCCCGTCGAGCGATCTGTGGTGCAACGAGCTGGAAGCGAAAGACGACTTGGATGGAGTTTGAAATCTGAAGATGAGCGGAACGCCCGATAAAACACTGCCGCCGGATTACTTCAATTCCGTGTATGCGGCGAACGCCGACCCGTGGAGTTTCGAGACGAGCGAATACGAAGGGGCGAAGTACACCGCGACGCTCAGCGCCTTGCCGCGCGAGCGTTACCGCAACGCCTTCGAGATCGGCTGTTCAATCGGCGTGCTGACGGAGCGACTCGCCGCGCGGTGCGACCAATTAACATCGGTGGATGTTTCGGAGAAAGCGTTGGCTCGCGCCCGCAGTCGTTGCGCGCTTCTGCCGCACGTCAACTTTCGTCGTATGGAAGTGCCGCGCGAATACCCGGCGGAGTCTTTCGATTTAACTTTGCTGTCGGAAGTTGGCTACTACTTTTCTATCTCCGACTTGCACCTGACGCGCGGTTTGATAATCGAGCATCTCGCTTCCGGAGGACACTTATTGCTCGTTCATTGGACGTCGTTCGTCCACGACTATCCGCTGACCGGCGACGAAGTTCACGATGCGTTTCTCGAAATCAGTGAAAGCAATATTGAATCGCGAGATTCATCATCACTGACTTCAGAAACCGCGCTGAGACATCTTGTACACAGGCGCACTGAACACTACCGGCTCGATCTCTTCGAGCGCTTGAGCTGAAAACCCGTTCGGCAAACTAAAGGCTTCACGCCCGGTGCGCAACGCCGCGATGCGTTCCAGCAGTTCGCCGATAGCGGACACTACTTCCACCAGAGTCTCGACCATACGCGCTTCGCACAGCCGCTCAAACTCCATCACAAAGGCACCGAACGCTGACGAACTGCTGAGTTGTTCGCGCAGCCAGCGCGCATCAACTCCCGAATCACACGCTAGTTTGTCGGCTTCGTAACTCACCTCGTTATGCGTGCTTCGCTTCGCAAGCCAAAGCGCGCGTAGTCTGCGACAAAGGTGCGCTCGCCGTTCGATTCGCGCAGCGGATTCGACGCGCAGCGACGCACCTGCGCGGTTCATCTTCGTCCATTCATCGAGTTGTTGCGACAACCCTATGGGAACACGCCCGTGTGTTCGCGCCGAAGTCTCGACTTGCACAGAGCGGCTATGACGAAAACGCGCGTCAACAGATCGCAGGCGTTCGTAGAACGCGACATCTTCGAGAAAGGCGACGGCTGGCACTCCGCCCGCTTTGCGGTAAGCCTCTGCGGTCACGGCGAAGCTTGCGCCGAAATGTTGATGATGCGGTGCGGGGTCGTGCGCGAGCGGGTCGCGTAGGCTTTCGAGCGTTGCGGCGAGCAAACGATACTGCTCGTCCTGCGTGTGATAGCGATAAGCGTTTCGCGTTAGAGTCTGGCGCGCTTGTGGAGAAAGCAGTATGCGCCCGCCAACGGCGTCGGCTCCTATTTTGATCTCAGCAATTGTCGCGGCAATCCACGTTTCGGAGACGAGCGTGTCACCGTCAGTCGAGGCGATGACGCTGCGTCCGCGCTTGGTCAGACGCCTGCACGCTTCATCCATCAACATTCGTCGCGCAGTGCCGACGTGTGCACGGGTCTTATGGAAATCGCGTTCAACGACGTGCAGCCGCAAGGTCGGGTGCTCACGTGCGTGGCGGCGCGCGATGCGTGCGGAATCATCCGTGCAGTTATTGGCGAGCAATATTATTTCGTAACGCGCGTGAGCAAGCGGGCGGGCGAACAAATCTTGCTGATAAGTTAGTCGTTGTAGGGTGCACGAGAGCAGAGCAGCTTCGTTGCGCACAGGAATAATGACGCACAATTCGCAGCTTGAGTCAGGCGGCGCGTCCACAAGCGGTGTAAGTTGCGAGACGTTGAGCGGCGCGTCGGTTCGGAAATAGGGTGAAATCAAAGTGTCGTGCGAGGCGATTAGCCGCTAAAACCCTGCAAAAGCGTTGAAATCGAATTTAGACTTCAACGCCGCTGATACCGAAAAATCAAATTGATGAACGGGTGCATTAAACGAAACAAATGTCGTGGGTGTGTTTCGCGAATCTATAATCTATTTGCTCCGCAGTGGCGCTAATCATCTTGCGGCTTCAATGGTGCACGCTAAATGTCTTTGAATCTTTTGAAAACTCAATCATCGATCTTGCTCTTTGTAGAGTTCGGTGATGGCGTTGTGTGCAAACGAGCACCACTTCGCTCCTGTCCAGCCCCAACCGAAAGTTTCGTAATGCAAGCGTCCGGCGTGCGGCGGTTGCGTGAAGTCATAAGTCTGCGCGCACCTGAAACGTTCCTCTTCGACAGGGAAATTATCGAGTACATAATCTTGTGACGCGAAGCACCGGAAAAGATTTCGTTTAAGTTCTCGCGCGGCGGGTGAAAGCTCTAAACGCAACTCGCAATTGCCAATCGCGCTCGCGTGCCGGAGAAACGCGCCGCAACGAAAATTGTTTTCGTGTTCATGGTAAGACGTATATTCGACGAGCACGGGCGGCTCGCGTCGAACGTTCTCGGATTGGTATAAATGCAGGGCATGATGGACGGCGAAGGCGGTCGCGTCGTGGTCGGGGTGCCCGCCCTCGTAAGCGTGCGTAAAGATCAGCGCGGGTCGCGTCCGCGCGAACTCTCGTGCGAGCGCGCGGGTCAAGCGAACCAGGTCAAGTGACGCTTCTTTATCGACGAACGGGAGCATCTTGATTTTTGGCTTGGTGATTCCGGCGCACGCGAAAGCGCACACGAGTTCGCGTCGGCGCGCGTCTCTATACGCTTCGAGCGAATCGAAACCCGCGTGCGCGGCGTCTTCACGGTCGCGCGGCGCACCGTCAGTGGTGTAAATGAATGCCGCGCGGCGAAGGCGCGGCAGGAGACTGCCCAACCCTATGACCTCATCATCCGGGTGCGCGGCGACGACGACGGCGCTCACGATTTGCTTGTCAGATCCGTCGAGTAGAGTGTCGAGCGCCTTGCATGTCGCACAATCGGAGTGTTGCTTTCTGATGTCGTGAGTCAGCATATCCATACCCCTCATAAACAAAATGCGTCCGGGAAATCATTTAACGGGCAAACTCAACATGTGCTGGAAACATTTATCGAAGCTCAGCGTTATTTAAAAGTCGATTCCGCTATTATGCATGAAGCACCTGCAAGTTTGAGATGCCGACGCATTCGCTCGTTGATCTCCAGTGCATAATGCTGCAGCTCGAGACGCCACTCGACGCAGAATCGGGCGAGGTGGAGCAAGGAGTCTGAGCGCTTATGCGGGCGGCCCAGCGTCTCACGATGAAAAAATTCGTGGGGAGTGTCTGTTAAGAGCCTATTGAAAAGTGCTTAACGAGAAGCTTTTAGTCGAATGAGTAATTACGAACAAGAATAACGGAGAGAGGGGAAACCATGACTGACTTAAAGCGCAGCGGTGTGCGCAATTCTCTCTGTACAGGTCTGAGGAGTTAGCGTGCGTGAGTTATTAACAGTTGAATTGGTCCCGAAGACATCTTGGTACCAGAATGTCCGCTCTCACGTCTCGAAGGATGTATGGGAGCGGTTGAAGAAGATCATCTTCGGGCGTGCCCGATACAAGTGTGAGATCTGTGGCGGCAGAGGAGAGAAGTGGCCCGTCGAGTGCCACGAGGTGTTCGCCTACGACGACGAGCGGCACATCCAGACGCTTGAGAGGCTCATAGCCCTGTGCCCGGCATGTCACGAAGTGAAGCACATCGGTCTCGCCGCGATGCGCGGAAGGAGAGGTGCGGCCTTGGCTCACTTGGCGACAGTGAATGGCTGGTCATTACCAGACGCCGAGTTATATCTTGAAGGCTCCTTTGAGGTGTGGCACAGGCGGAGTTGCCACGAGTGGCAACTGGACCTATTATACCTCAAGCAGTTTGACGTCTCGGCAGAGGCCATCGAGCCAAATTGTAGTTAACCATTTGGCCTCTGGCGGGGCTCCGATCTATTTTAGGAAATAGCGTGGACATGTTTGACCTCTAACCCATATCGTTCCATTAGGGAAGGCACAAGGACAAACGATAGTCATGAGGCATGTTGTTTAATTCTTTAATCAATTGGTAGCAGGGAGGTTGAAATTCTCGACCTCTGGACTTGAATCCCATGAGCTTTTTTTGTAGTTTGGTGTGTTAACTCGGCCAAACAGGGCACTACTGAGACGCAAGGAGCAAATTCATGTTGATGAAATGGCCAACAAAATCGGACTCTACAGCACTCAAACATACTCGGCCGTACTCAGCCAAAAAGCCTCAAACATGACTGGCAGTCATGAGGTCGATCCTCCTCGGCTCCACCAATAATTCCTTCCTTAAATTTATTTATCAAAACCCAAGCGAAGGGAGATCGGTTCTTGAACACAGCTTTCCTCGCGCGTCTTTCGGCGCTCGCTTGCTTAATTCTTCTCATCTGTTCGTCGCAAATCCGCGCGCAGCAATCGTCCACCCCGACGCCACCCGTCGTTTCCTCCACGCCGGACGGGAGCACTGCCGCAGAGCCGCCCGCCGATCCCGTTCCTCTTCTGCAAAACGATTCGACATCGCGGCGTACGCTCACCGTTGACGAAGCCGTAAGGTTTGCGCTCCGCCAAGCGTCGCCTTACACGCAGGCGCAACTCGAAGAGCGCATCGCGCAGGAAGATTTGCGGCAATCGCGCATCGCGTTCTTGCCGCAGTTCACGATGCCGCTCACCTCCGAACTGTTTTCCTCTTCGCGCGTCAACGACGAAACGCTGTGGCTTGCCAACGCCACTGGCGAGATCGATGTTTCGGGTCGCCTGCGCGCCGCGCACCGCCGCAATCGTCATCTGCTCACCGCCGCCGAAGCCGGAACGCTCGCCGCGCGGCGCGCCGTCGCGCTGGCGACCGTTGACGCCTACTACGCCTTGATGTTCGCAACCGAGAGGCTGCACGTCGCCCAAGAAACTCTGTCGCTCGCCGTTGCGGTTGAGCAAATAGTGAGGGAGCGGTTCGCGCGCGGCGAGGGCGAAGAGACGGACGCGCTCCGGGCGCGCACGCAAGTCGCCGCGCGCCGCGACGAACTCTCGCAGTCCCGCGCCGGAGAAACGGCCGCGAACGCTACCCTGAGCAGCTTAACCGGCGGCAACTTTACCACTGTTGCGCGCGTCTCAGACATCGCGCGCGACGTGCCGGAAGTATCTGATTTCAGCGACTACACCGAAACTCTGCTCGAACTCCGCCCCGAACTGCGGCAGGCGGACGCGCAGCGCGAAGCCGCGCTCGCCGATGCCCGTGCCGCGCGCCGCGAACGTTTCCCGCAGATGATCTACAGCGTCAGCGGTGGCTACGACGCGAGCGACGTGCGCCGCATCACACGCTACGCCGACCCGGCCGTTGCGCTGGGAGTGTCAATCCCGCTTTTCGATTGGGGGCAGAGTCGCAGCCGCGAAGCGCAAGCCCGCCTGCGCGCCGAATCCTTCGAGATGCAACGCGATTACACGCGGCGCGCGCTCCGCCAAGAATTCTACGCCGCCCGCGCCGTCGCGCTCTCCGCCCTCGCGCGGATTAAAGAGACGCGCATCGGGGTCGAGTCGGCGCGGCAACACTTCGCGCTCGTCTTCGCGCTCTTCCGCCGTAACGACGCGCCGATCACCGATCTCGTTGACGCGCAAGACGCGCTCGCTGAAGCGAATCTCGCTCACTACCAAGCGATCACTGACTACCGCACTTCGCGCGTGCGCTTGGAGACAACCATCGGCCGGTGATCGTTCATTAAAATTCATTGCGTTAACCTTCGGCGCATCAAACATCTCTTATGTCACTTCGCACACTGCTCACGGTCGTTGCTCTAATTTTGATCTCTTTATCTTCCACCTACGCAAACGAACAAGCTTCTTCGCCGCCGATCATAGAGCCGGGAGTCAGCCGCGAACTCGCACGCCACCGCGCGGCGCACTACAGCAACGTGCGCTACAAACTCGACATCGAGCTTGCGAAGGACGCCGAACAGATGCGCGGTGCGGCTGAGATTCGCGTCACGCTCGACGACGGGGCGGGCGATCTCATTCTCGATTGGCGCGACACGCCGCGCGACGGTCAGCCGCAACGCCGCGTGTGGGATATTGAAGTCAACGGGCAAAAGGCAAATGATGCGCAGTTGATTAACGAACACATTCGCATTCCAAACGCGCGGCTTGTGAAAGGCGAAAACATCGTGCGCTTGAAGTTCGAGTCGCCCGTCAGCGCATCCGGCAGCGCCGTTACGCGCTACCGCGACCGCGAAGACAACCGCGAATACATCTACACGCTCTTCGTGCCATCAGATGCAAGCACCACATTTCCGTGTTTCGATCAACCTGATCTGAAAGCGCGTTTTCGTTTGGAAGTGACCACGCCGGAAACATGGAAAGTTATCAGTAATACAAATGTCAGTGAAAAAGTAGAGATAGCTACTCTAGACCCCGGTACACCGCCTGCAACTCGGAGCGGCTTCGTGTTTGGTGAAACTGAACCTCTCAGCACTTACCAATTCGCCTTCGCCGCCGGAGAGTTTGCGGAGTTTAAGGATTCATCTTCTCCGCAAGGGACGCGCGTCTTCGTGCGTCAATCAAAAGCCGAACGGATGAAGAAAGAACTCGACGAAGTTTTCCGCCTCAATCGTGAATCTCTTAAATTCTTCGCGGGTTATTTCGATTACAGGTTTCCGTTCTCGAAATACGATCTCGTCATCGTCCCTGAATTCGCCTACGGCGGCATGGAGCACGCGGGTGCAACTTTCCTGCGCGAAGAGGCGATCCTGTTTCCGAGCGATCCGACCGCCAATGATCTGCTCGCGCGCGCCGAACTCATGTTCCACGAAGCGGCGCACCAGTGGTTCGGCGATCTGGTGACGATGCGCTGGTTCGATGATCTGTGGCTTAAAGAAGGCTTCGCCACCTTCATGGCTTACAAAGCGATTGAAGGGATTTTGCCGGAGCGCGGCAATGCTTGGAAAGCTTTTTATCAGCGCACGAAACCTTCCGCTTATTTAACCGATGTCACGAAGGGGACGACGCCGATCTATCAACAGATTCCGAATCTCTCGGCGGCCAAATCCGCTTACGGCAACATCGTCTATCGCAAAGCCCCTTCAATGCTGCGGCAAGCCGAATTCTTCCTTGAGCCTGAACGCTTCCAGCGCGCCGTGCAACTTCTCGTTAAAGAGCACGCTTACTCAAACGCTGAATGGGGCGATCTCGTCCGCGCGTTTGAGCGCACGTCAAACAGAAAACTCGATTCGTGGGCAGACGCATGGGTGAAGCGGCGCGGCATGGCTGACGTGCGCGCGCGTTGGAGCGCAGACGCGCAAAGCGGACGCATCAATTCATTCGCGCTTGAGCAGCGAGACGTGCTCGGCGAGGGCGGACAGTGGCCGCAAAGGCTGCGCGTGTTGCTCGCGTACCGCAATGCCCCGCCGCAAACTCTTACCGTCACGCTCGACAACGCGCCCGTGACTTTCGTCAAAGAGTTGCAAGGACGCCCGCGCCCTGATTACGTTTTCGCCAACTACGAAGATTACGGCTACGGACGCTTTCTGCTTGACGATGTGAGTCGCGCTTACGTGCTCGCGCATTTGGGCGAGGTGAAAGATGATTTCTTGCGCGCGCTTCTGTGGGGTTCGCTCTGGGACAGCGTGCGCGAAGCGGAACTCGCGCCCGTCAGTTACATCGAACTCGGTCTGCGCCACATCGCGGGTGAAGCGGATGAGGTGACGACGCAAAGCATTCTCGCGCGCATGGCGACGGCCTTCAACCGCTACCTCTCCGACGCGCAGAGAGAAAAGCTTGCGCCGCGTCTCGAAGAGATGATCGCAAACCGGATGATGAAAGCGGAGACGACGGGCTTACGCATCACTTACTTTCGGACGTTTCAAACGGTAGCGACGACCGAAGCGGGGCGCGGAGAATTGAAAAAGATTCTTAAAGGCGAAACCGTTGTGCCCGGTTTAACTCTTCGTTCGCGCGACCGTTTCGATATTATCACTGCCCTGCTCGCGCAAGATGACAAAGACGCGCCCGCGCTGCTCGACGCGCAAGCGGCCGCCGACACAACCGACGACGCGCGCCGCTACAACTTCGCCGCCCGCGCCGCCGCTCCCGACGCGGCAAATAAGAAGAAGTATTTCGATTCTTATCTTAACGAGGCGAAGTTGGCCGAGAGCTGGATCGAAGCGAGTGTTAATCCGTTCAACTCGCTGCGTCAATCGAATTTAACCCTGCCGTATCTCGACGCGGCTCTGCGCGAACTGCCGAAGCTCAAGCGCACAAGAAAAATCTTTTTCGTCAACAACTGGCTCGCCGCCTTCATCGGCGGACAGAGAAGCCCGGAAGCGCTCACGGTCGTGCGTAAGTTTTTAAGCGCAAGCGCGCTCGATCCTGATCTTCGTCTTAAGGTGTTGGAAGCGGTTGACGGGCTGGAGCGCAGCGTGCGTATTCGGGGAAAATATGCGAACGAGCGCAGCGCGAGTTAGATGGGCTTAAACAAATGTTTGATTTGATTCCCCCATTCTTCGCGCTCACGATCTCGACTTGGTTTCTCGTCGTCGCCGTCATCGCAATCATCGGGCAGAGTCTGCTGCTCATCCTCGCCCTCTTTGAACCCGGACTCGATTACAAGATTGACGCGCACCCGGACGTAGAGCTTGAGTCGGAAGATTTTCAGCGAATGCTCGAATCCCTCACCGACGCGCAGATTCATTGCGGCAATCGTATCGAAGTTCTGACGAACGGTGAGGTTTATTACGAAGCGGAATTGGAAGCGATTCGCCGCGCCGAGCACAACATCAATCTCGAAGCTTATATTTTCAAGAAAGGCGAGGTGGGTCGCCGCTTCGTCGAAGCGTTGACGGAGCGGGCGCAGGCGGGCGTCGAAGTACGGCTCGTGATTGACGCCATCGGAAGTTTTACGTCGTGGGAAAGTTACTTCGAGCGTCTGCGCGCGGCGGGCGGACGCATCGCTTGGTATCATCCGTTTCGCTGGTATAACTTGCCGCGCATCAACAACCGCACGCACCGCGAACTCATTATCATTGACGGACGCATCGGCTTCATCGGCGGCGCAGGCTTCGCCGATCACTGGCTGATTGACAAGGAAAAGAGTCCACGCTGGCGTGACACGATGTTTCGCGTTGAAGGCGAAACGGTGGCGAGTCTGCAAGCGACTTTCGCGGAGAATTGGCTTGAGGCTTCGGGCGAGATTTTAGTCGGCTGTCAATTCTTCCCGAAGCTTGAACCGGCCAGCGGTGCGGATACGGAGGAAGGAGCGATGGTGGTCAACAGTTCGCCGTCCGCCGGTCGCTCGACGCGCGCGCGCATTCTCTATCAAATGTTGCTCGCATCGGCGCGACAAAACATTTTGATTACGACGCCATACTTCATCCCCGACAAAAGCGCACGCTTTGAACTCTTACGCGCCATCAGTGAGCGTGGCGTCGAGGTGAGCATCATTGCGCCGAACAAGCACACGGATCATGCGTTGGTGCGCGGCACAAGCCGCCGGCTCTACGGCGAATTGCTGAAGGCAGGCGCAAAGATTTACGAATACCAGCCGTCAATGATTCACACGAAGTCTTTGATCGTTGACGAGGTGTGGGCGGTCGTTGGCTCAACCAATTTCGATAATCGTTCGTTCGGCTTAAACGACGAAGTTAATCTCGCCGCCTTCGATCCCCGACTCGCCGCGCGCTTGCGCGAAGATTTCGAGCGCGACCTCGGCAACAGCCGCCAAGTCTCACTCGAAGAATGGCGGAAGCGTCCGCTCTTTGAGCGCGGCTACGAACAAGTCGGGCGCTTGCTCGAACGGCAACAGTAGAAACGATGAAGTATAAACGTAGAACGATGAGCTGTAAGAACAAAGCAGTTACCTTTTAATGCGTTGTTCATCGTTCCGCGTTCATACTTTGCTCTTTATGATCTCCTTCCGCATCGTCACCTATAACGTCCACAAGTGTCAGGGGCTTGACCGGCGTGTGCGCCCCTCGCGCATCGTCGAGGTGTTAAGCGACCTCGATGCGGACGTTATTGCGTTGCAGGAAGTGTTGAGCGTTGAAGATTCGACGACTGAGGCGAATCAGGCAGAGTTTATCGCAAAGGGATTGGGGTTGGATTACTGCGTCGGTGAGAATCGAAAGTTGCGCGGCGGTAAGTATGGTAACGTAACTTTGAGTCGTTTGCCGTTCGCTTCGACTTGCAACTACGACATCACACGAAGGGGACGCGAGCCGCGCGGCTGCCTGCGGGTTGACTTGCGATTGCCGGACGGCGAGGTGCTACACATTTTTAATGTGCATCTCGGCACGTCTTTTCTTGAGCGACGCTTTCAAGCGCGCCGCCTCATTGATGCGGAGATTCTCAACAGCAATCGCTTGAGCGGAGCGCGCATTGTGCTCGGCGACTTCAACGAATGGACGCGGGGCTTGGCTTCGCGTCTGCTCAACGTGCATTTCGAGACGGCCGCGCCGCGCCTGCATCTACCGCGCGCCCGCACTTACCCCGGAATCTTTCCCGTGCTTCATCTCGATCACATCTATTTCGACCCCGAACTTAAGCTCGAACGCCTCACGCTTCATCGCACCCCGCTTGCGCTCGTCGCCTCCGATCACTTACCGCTCATTGCAGATTTTTCTTTCAAGAGACAAAGCAAAGTTTGACGCTTGCCTCACTTCCCGCACGCCGCGTTTTCTTCCGAACGAATTTCCGCTTGCGCACTTCCTTCCGCGATCCGCCTTGCCGCCTCGTTAGTGACGATACACAGTCCACGCACGTCTTCGTGTGCCAACTTGCTTACCAAGTCACGCGCCGCAGCGTAAGTTAAATTCCCCGCTTCCGCGCCGCGCTCACTCGCTACCGCCCAGCGCGGCTCACTCAATTCCGCCACGAAATCTCCTTACGGTTACTCCGGCATTTTGCCGCTCGCAACGTACTTGAAATCTTCCGGCTTCGGATCGACATCGCCCTGTGCGCACGGAGCGCGATACCAGTCAACGCGAATTTCGGGCATCCTTCCTTTGCCCGTCGGGGCGTAGAGAATGACGGACGCTAAAGAACTGCTGCCGCGCCGTTCGCTTTCGCAAGAATCCTCGTACACACGCTCAAACTTTCTGATCACGCGTGGGCGATTGTTGTTGAAGTCAACGAGCGTCCCCCAACCGGGGTTGATGCCCATGTGCATGTCGCCGCCGCTCAACAGCAGTTCGTTGATTCCGTCCGCGTTGATGTCGAAAGGCTTAAGGATGCTTGTGTTGAGTTCGGCATCAACATTGGCGACGAGGTTTTGATCGTTAAATATCACGAGGCGTTTCGTGCCGTAGTTATCCGCGTGCGAAGCGTTGCATTCGCCGACTTCGATGAGGTAAGCGGTCTGCTGCAAACCGGGAGCAGTAAATGATCCGCTCGCGCTCGAAACTATTTCGGGCACGAACTGTCCGGCGGCGCGCTGTTCGGCGAGAAAATCATTGCCCGCGTCTCCGTCAATTGATTGACACTGATCAGTGCCTGTCAGATACGAACGAAAGACGATTGAGAGTATTCTGCTTTTCGCTTGGTCAGAGAGATTTGGCGGAGTGCTTGAAGTCGTTTTACGAAAATCCCACAGCACGTTGTTCGCTCCGTTGAGCGCGATGGACGAAAGTGGTTGGCGACGGCGCATAAGGGCTGCGCCCGTGTTGATGGGCGCGGCGAGTCCGACGTTTTGATTTGTCGGCGACGGCTTGAGAAGCAGCCCGACCGCTTCGCCGCGTTCATTAAGGAGGGGGCCGCCGATGTTCGTTTGTGCGAACGGCGCATTGATCGAGATCAGATCGTCTTCGTAGCCGCCGATTGTTCCTGTATTGAAAGTTGCGACTGCATTCGCCGCGCCGCCGAGCAGTGCGATTTTCTGATTGAGCGTCGTGCGTTGGTTATCTTTTACAGGAAGCGGAGTGGATTTGCCGCCCGCTACTTTGATTAGGATTAAATTCGCTTCGCGGTCAACGGCCGTAACGCCGACGAGTTGCAGCGAAGTTCCTTTGTCAATTATGGTGGCGCGCCCTCCCGTCGCGCCTTCGATTGCCGAGAGCGCGGTAACGATTTCATCTTCGCGCACGAAGAAGCCGCTCCCTTGTCGGAGCGTGCGACCTTCTGCATCCTGTAGCGTGAGAGAAACGACGGAAGGCAACAACTCGCGGTAGGGACTCGGCACCGCATCATTAGCTGAAGGGATCGGCGTCGGACGGGGTGCGGGCGAATCTTTTTGATTCAACACAAAGCGCGCGACGCCGAACCCTATCGCGGTGAGCGCGACGAAGCCCAAGAAGACGCTCGCCAGAATCCACCATCGCCCTCCCGCGTTTTTCTTCGGCGCGGGCGGCGAAAAAAATGGAATCGGCGTCGCGGGTAGGGGGCGCGGCCAACTGTCGAGCGGAGGCGCGGCGGGCGTGTGTGAGGCGAGCATGGTCGGTTGAAGTTGCGCGTTATAAGAAGCATGCGGCGAGAAGTTTGGCGACGGCGGAGCGGCGGTAGAGACGATGGTGCGCAGCCCGTCGCGCAGGCTCGCACGCATCTCACTCGCGCTCGCGGGCCGCTCCCGTTGTTTTAACGACATCGCCCGCATCAGAATTGTTGAAATTGTGAGCGGCACTTCGGGGTTGAGCGCGTCTAGCGGCTGTAACGGATCAAGTCCGGTTTGCACGATTGACGCGGCGCGCTGCGAGGCGGAGGGCGGCACGCGGTTCGTGAGCAGGTGATTGAGCGTAGCGGCGAGAGCATAGAGATCGCTCTGCGCGGTTGTGCCTTCGCCGTTGACCTGTTCGAGCGGCGCGTACTGCGGCGTGTATCCGTATAGGCTTTTGTCGGATGTGGCGAGCGTCATTCCCCCCGCGTGTCCTTTGGCGAGTCCGAAGTCGAGCAGAGTGATCTCGTTCTGCGCAGTGAGTTTCAAGTTCGCGGGCTTGATGTCGCGGTGAATGACGGGCGGTTGCTGCGCGTGGATGTACGAAAGCGCGGCGAGAATCTCGTCAGCCCAGCGCAGAACGTCCGATAGCGGGAACGGTTGACTGCGCCGTTTGAGCAACGCCGAGAGATCGTCGCCGCCGATATATTCCATCACGAGAAACTGCCCCGCGCCCTCCGTGAAATGATCAATAACTTTCGGCAGCGCGGCGTGGCGCAAGTTGGCGAGCAGGCGCGCCTCGCGCTCGAAGGCGCGGCGCAAGTCTTCCGTCTCAACAAGCGTTTCTTTGACGGCGACGACGCGATTCAATCGCTCATCCATCGCCTCATAAACTGCGCCCATGCCGCCACGCCCTAATTCGCGGAGGATGCGATAACGACTTTGGAGGATTGTGTTCGGAGCAAGCATCTACTTTCGCCTTACCTGTTTTTATTTTGTCCGGCGCATAATGAACCAGCGCGGCAGACGCGCGTCCTCCGGCCACTTGCTGCTCGTTAAGGTCAACTGTAGCTTTTCGTGTCATCAGCGAAGACGCCGATGCAAGCCATGCTGTCGCGTGCGCGCGGCTCGAACGACTTATTTGATGCGGCGTGGCTAGTAACCACGACTGTAGCATACAAACTTTCTAAGCGACGGAACATAAACAATCATCATTAAGTCTTCGCGCCATTCCGCTCGATAAAAGACTACTGTATTTGACCTCTGCGATATATCTCTCTTTTGAGCTTTCTTGGGCTAACGCTTGCTAATTTAGCTGCGTAATCTATCTGCTCGTTATCAATGTCTTCGGCTTTTATTTTGATTCGCTCAATTGCCGCTCCGTAATTTAGCTCCCCAATAAAGAATTTCTTTACCCAATCTGTGAGAATTACTTTCCTCCCGGTTGCATCTCCTTCCGTTGACAGCAACTCATTAAGATCGCCCTTCCCTATCGGGTATTCGTGTTCCCAAAGAACGCTGCCTTTAGCCGAGACAATCCTTAACGCACCCTCATAATCATTTTCCCATCTTTTAATCTGATAAGTGAATTTATCGGGCTTGCCATCTCCATCAACATCCTTGAAATAAACAGATGATGGCGGGTCAGGCGAAAGAGACGCCTGAGCAAAACATGAATTTGTCGCAGCTAAAAGCAAAATTAGAATTGTTAGTGCTTTCATAAAATTCCTGTTCTCACTATCAAGCGAAACATCGAACGATGATTTATACATCCGCCGCGCAGCGAACGCCTGCAAAAGCAATACGAGAATGGCGGCGGAAGAAGTTGCGAAATGATGTGCGGAGCACCGCGCCGCTCGTCGCCCACGAGCCGCCTTTCAAGACGCGATGATCGCCGTCGAACCATTCCTGCGAGTATTCGGGATAGGGAAATGATTTGAATCCCGGATAAGGCGCGAAAGTGTCGTTTGTCCATTCCCAGAGGTTGCCGCTCATATCTAAACATCCGTGAAGCGTTGCGCCGTCGGGGAAACTTCCGACCGGAGCTGTGCCCCAATGTTGAAGATCAAAGTTGCAGCGTGAAGCGTTTGGTTCAACATCGCCCCACGCGAAACGGCGTTTGCGAATCTGTTCAACATCGCACGTCGCGGCTCGCTCCCATTCGGCTTCACTTGGCAAACGCTTGCCGCGAAACTTGGCGTAAGCTTCCGCTTCATACCAGCTAATGCCGCTCACCGGATGCTGCGGCAAAATCTCAACTTCATCAAACATTCGCTTTTCTCGCCAGCCATCGCCCGCCTGCTCCCAATAGAACGGCGCAGTCCAGCTTTCTTGCTCTTTGCGGTTCCATCCTTCATCGCTCCACCACTCGCGCCTTCCGTACCCGCCTTCGTTGATGAAATCTCTGTACTCTTCGTTCGTCGTGAGCAACGAATCTATTTTGAAAGCGGGAACGTGAACCGCGTGGGCGGGCAGTTCGTTGTCGTAGGCGAACTCATTGTTCCACACCGCGCCCATGCGAACTTCTCCTTCAGGGATCGTGACCATCACGGCGGATGGGCGAGCGGGATTTGTCGTGAAGTCGAGTTCTGCGTGCGCCGGACGCTTTTTCAATTGCGGATCGAGCATGTGAAGCAGGTATGCGAGCGTCTCTTGGTGCTGAAGTTCGTGTTCGAGCACGAGATGGAAAGCGTAAGCGTTTTGCAACAACGGATCGTTTGTTTCAAAACTTAACCCGTCGAGGTAATCGAGTGTGCGATCACGCACGTGGATTAAAAACTCTTCCATCTCGGCGCGCGTCGGAAGATTCTTTGATTCTTCGCGCGGGGTCGAGATGGGATCGAAGATGCGTTGATAACGCTCGTTCGGCGGCGAATCGCCTTTCGCTTTTTGCAGAATCCAGAACGATTCAAAAACGCCGATGTGCGCGAGATGCCAGATGACCGGACGAAAGCCCTCGCCGGGACTGCGCTGTAAATCTCGCTCGTGAACTAAATTAAAAAGCTCGATGGTGCGGTGACGCGCGTCCGTCATTGAACGCGCGATCTGTTCGTTTTGCTGCGTCCTCATAATGCTCCTTAAACAATGCTTGGAGAGATTGTCATAGACTTGGGGGCGAAGCGCAACTTAGATTATGACTTCCAGCCGAGTTATGATAACGAGGCTTAGGAATAAGTTAAGAGAAGGCGTCAGGAGAAAAGGACGAATGCCCGATACGGAAGCGGAAACTTCCCGCAACCCGCGCATCTACAATTTCGTTGGAGGCGATTTGCAAAATGCGTTTGCCGAAGATGTGCGGCGCGGACTCGCAAGCGATCCCAAAAGTCTGCCGCCGAAGTATTTCTACGACAAACTTGGCTCGCAACTCTTCGAGGCGATCTGTCTGCTTCCCGAATACTATTTAACGCGCGCTGAAAACGAAATCTTCGCTCGCTTCGCGGATGAAATTGTCGGCGAAGCGATCTCCCTAACGGGTGCGGAGGAAGTGACGCTCATGGAGATGGGAAGCGGCAGCGCGCAGAAAACGCGACTGATCATTGAGAGCTTTATGGAGCGAGGGAATGGCCTTCACTACATCCCCGTTGACATCTCACTCGCCGCGTTGGAGCAAAGCGCACAACAGTTGCTCGAAGCTTACCCCTCTTCAAAATTGCGCGTGACAGCTTACGCGAGCGACTATGAATCGGCGCTCCGGCACTTGGGTGCGCGCCGCGCTGAACGACAAAAAACGCTCGCCCTGTTTCTCGGTTCAAACATCGGCAACTTCAATCGCGTGGGAGCCGAAAGTTTTTTGTCTTCGCTCCGCTCCGTGTTAAGCGAGGGAGATTGTTTGTTGCTGGGCGCGGATTTGAAAAAGAAGAGGGAGATTCTAGAAGCGGCATACGACGATTCAATCGGCTTAACGGCCGCTTTCAACCTTAACCTCCTCAGCCGCATCAACCGCGAGCTCGACGCCGATTTTAACGTCCGCCACTTCCGCCACGTCGCGCTTTACGACGAAGCGGAGGGTCGCATTGAAATTTATCTGGAGAGCAGAGGGGCGCAGCGCGTCTCGATAAATCGCTTGAACGCAGAATTTGATTTCGCGGCGGGCGAACGCATTCACACAGAGAACTCTTACAAATACGACCACGCCG
>JACCYN010000344.1 GCA_013696465.1 Pyrinomonadaceae bacterium | reverse complement strand
TCTCTCTTAACAAATTTGATGTAGTTGCCGTCAGGGGAAAATACAAGCCCCGCATATTGCACATCCGCCGGAGGAATGATTTGCACGTTGCTCGCCGTGGCGACTTGTCTCGTCCAAAGGCTCCGCTGTCCGCCTTCGGCAAGGATATAGACGACATATTTGCCGTCGGGCGAGATGGCGGCATCGGAAGATTTGCCGTTGGTGGTCAACCTTTCGATCTTGATGGATGGCGGAGGTTTATCAGATGTACCCCAAGACTTATAAAGCGCGAAACCAATTGCGCCTGTCACCAACAGAAGCGCGAAGACAGCCGCGCCGACAAATCTTTTATGGCGCTTAATCTCGCCGACGACATATTCGGCGCTCGAAGTTGAGCGCGCAATTTCTGTCTGCGTTGTGTCAAGTGCTGACTGAGGAATGTTATCTGTCTTTATTTGTTGCGAGCTGCTTACCTGTTCACCACTGCTTGAGTTTGGTTGAACGGAACGCTCTAATCCAGCCTTTTCCTTTAACTCTTGCCGAAGTTCGTCGAGTTCAATCGCAACTTCTTTAATTGACTGGTAGCGTCTGTCAGGCTCTTTCGCCAAACATCTGCGGACGATTCTTTGCAGATCAGCGGGTGCGTCGGCGTTCGCGTCTTTAATCTGCGGCACGGGCGCGTGGACGATCTTGTGCAGCGAATCGAGCGGGTCTGTGCCTTCAAATGCTTTCCGCCCCGCAGCCGCTTCGTACAGAATGCAGCCGAAAGAAAAGATGTCGGAGCGATGATCAATATCTGTGATGCGCCCCTGTGCTTGTTCCGGCGACATATAGCCGACCGTCCCCATGATCATGCCGGGCGTCGAGAACGGCTGTGCCAGCATAGCGGTGGCGGCTTCGTTCAAGCCGTCGTCCTCACGCTTCGTCGGGCGTTGTGGTTCGACGAGTTTTGCGAGGCCGAAGTCGAGGATTTTCGCGTAGCCGTCGCGCGAGATCATGATGTTGTCCGGCTTGAGGTCACGATGCACTATTCCTGCCGCGTGAGCTTTCGCTAGCCCATCGGCGACTTGCGCGAGCCACTTCAGGAGCCGACTTAGTTCCACCCTGTCGCGGTGAATCTTGACGCGCAGCGTGTCGCCGTCAACGTACTCCATCGCAATGAAGCTCGTGCCTTCGCCCTCGCCGATTTCGTAGATGTGCGCGATTGAAGGGTGGTTGAGCGCGGCGGCTGCTTTCGCCTCTTGGACGAAGCGGCGCATCCGATCTTCATTCGCCGCGAGGTCGCGGGGCAAAATCTTCAGGGCGACGAGGCGTTCGAGTTTCGTATCTTGAGCGAGGTAAACTTCGCCCATCCCGCCCGCGCCGAGTTTTTCGAGGATGCGATAATGGGAGAGCGTTTCCGCAAACATCTTTCACTCCTCAAAGAAAATGACATACTTAAATTTGAAACGAAAACTTCACCCTGCCTGATCGTGCGGCAGACCCGTGATCAAAGCGACGGCGTGCGGGAGCACGGGGCGGACGACGGCGAAGCACTCGCGCACGCCCGCAGGCGATCCGGGCAGATTAACAATGAGCGCGCCGGAGCGCACGCCGCACACGCCGCGCGAGATCATCGCCGTCGGTGTTTGCTTCAAAGTCTCCATCCGCATCGCCTCCGCCATGCCCGGCACTTCGCGCTCGATGGCGCGGCGCGTCGCCTCCGGCGTGTTGTCGCGTGGCGCAACACCTGTGCCGCCCGTCGTCACGACGAGGTTCACGTCGTCGCGTTCAGCGTAGAAGATCAACTTCTGCGCGAGCGGTTCGAGATCGTCCGCTACGATCTCCGTATACACGATCTCCGCGTTCATCTCGCGCAAGAGTTCGACGAGCGCCTGACCCGATCTGTCTTCCTGTTCGCCGCGCGCGCAACGGTCGCTGACGGTGATGGCGACGGCGCGTAATTTTTGAGACAAGGTTTTGCAAACCTCCGTTACTTGTTGCTTGTGGCGGGCGCGTCGAGACTTCGCCACTCGCCTGATTGGATGAAGCTCGCCCAGAAATTCGGGTGGCTTCGATCCTTGCTCCTGATCATCTCCAACTGCACGTTGCGCAACGCTTCGGTTCTTCCCTCGCCCGCTTGCAAGCGTTTGTAATATGCGATCATCAGATCGCGCGTCGCCTCGTCCGAGACTTGCCACAAACTCATCACCTGCGTTTCGCTGCCCGCGAGCACGAGCGCGCGGCGCAGACCGTAAACGCCCGCGCCGTTTTTGACTTCGCCCACGCCCGTCTCGCACGCCGAGAGAACGACGAGCCGCGTGCCCCACAGATCGAGCGCAGAGGCTTCGAGTGCCGTGAGGATGCCGTCCTCGCCTTCCGCGCTCTGCCGATTGTTAGCTCCGGCGAAGGCGAGTCCAGAACGCAGCAACGGGTTTTCTCCGGCGACCGTCGCTTGTTGTTGTGTGCCACCGAATCCCGTCGTGTTCGGCGCGGCTTGCGGCTGGTCTGGAAGGAAGAAGCCGTGCGTGGCGACGTGCAGCAGGCGCGGCGAGCGCACCGCTTTGAGTTTGGCTTCCGTCGCTTCGCCGCGCGTCATCACCTGCGCGCCCGTTAAAAGCGTTCGTAGCGACGTGGCTTCCCCGTCCGTTCCCGGCAGTGGCGTAAAATTCAGCGTGCCGAAATTAACTGAACGCCGTCGCGGTTGCTGAAGCGGATTCTCGTTTTGCGCTGCGGCATTGTTCGCGTTCGGAGTTGAAGCGTCGAATTGCGGGTTGGCGATCACGACGGGCGCGCCCCGGCTCGCAATCCTTTCGGAGAAGCGCAACAGATCGCGCCCGCTCGTCAAATATGTGATCGTGAGCGTCTCAACGAGGTAGCGATTCCCCTCGTCAACCAGCGCGGCGAACGGCGCGAGGTTTAACGCCCCGTCGGGCGATAGAAAGATGTGCTTCGTCGCGCCGAGCAGACGGCGCACGGGTCGCATCGTCAACTCATCGAGCGCGCGCCCCGCCTCTTTCGCGTTCTCGCTCTCCGGGTCGGTCAAAGCTTCACGAAACGTGCGCACCGCGCTGTTAATCTTCGCCGCTTCGCCGAGATCAACAAAGGCGGGCGCGCCCTCCCGCCGCAGCACATAAGCAACGTAGCGCGCCGCGCCCCATGTCTCGTTCGGCGTTTTGGCTTTTGCGTTAAAGGGTTTGTACGACACAATCTCAACTAACGCCGTGCCTTCAGGAATCGCCGCTTTCACGCGCTCCACTGTGACAGGCTGCGCTTGCACACGGAACTCCGCGTTTCTCTGACTCATTACTCCTTCCAGCCGTTCAGCTTCGGCTTCAAGTTGCGCAGCCTGCGCTTGGCGTTGCGCGGCGGATGTTGCGTCAGGCGCTTTGAGTTTGAGGTTGGCGAGTTGCGCGCGCGTGGCGGTCAGTTGATCAAGCAGTTGCACGTCTTCAGGATTAGCGCGGCGGCGCAGCGCGGCGATCTGGTCGGTCATCGCGTCGAGGGCGCGTCCTTTGCGGCGCAGAATGGTGGTGAGAGCCAATTGCGCCGCCTGCTGACTGGCTGGAGCGGAGCGGACGTGCAGCGATATAGTGCTGTCAGTTTCCCCGGAGAGGGTGTTGAGGTAAAGCTGCTTCTGGTTTTCAGAGCCGGTGATGAGGATCAAAGTGAGGTTGTGTTCGCGGCCTTCCTGACTGCGTTGCTTTGACTGCACGGCACGCACATAGTCGCCTTTGGCTTCGTACAGCGCAGCGAGGTTGTCGAGCGCGGTGGCGACATCCGGGTGCTCCACGCCAAGCGCTTTCTCCCAGATCGTCAGCGCGCGCAGGTGCAATGGCTCGGCGCGCGCGTAGTCGCCTTTTGCCTCGTACAGCCCAGCAAGGTTATTGAGCGAGACGGCGACGTCTGGGTGCTGCGCGCCAAGCGCCTTCTCTCGGATCGCTAATGAGCGCTGGTAG
>JACCYN010000336.1 GCA_013696465.1 Pyrinomonadaceae bacterium | reverse complement strand
CACCCGATTCAGTATCACGCTCCTGTTTACCGCGTGTTGCAAACGCAACTGCAGGTGCCGGTAACAGTAATTTACGGCTCGGATTTCAGTGTTTCGGGATACCGAGATCGTGAGTTCCAAGCGAGCTTTGCGTGGGATACGAACTTGCTCTCCGGTTACACTTCGCTTTTCCTTTCGCGGGCGTCTGAAGGCGGCGCAAGTTGCTATGAAGAGGTGACTGCGAAAGGATTGAAAGAGGCTTTACGACAGCTCGCGCCCGCATCTGTCCTTATCGGGGGTTACAACTTAGGATTTTATAAATCGGCTTTCTACAGGGCGTGGCGAGAGCGTTACCCGATTCTCTTCCGTGCTGAAACAACCGACCATGCTCTACCGCGTGGGCGCGTTAAGCAATGGTCAAGAGATCAGTCCTTGCATACGCTTTATCAGAGATGCAGCAAACTGCTTTACATCGGTCAACGTTCCTACCTCCACTACAAACGCTTGGGCTGCGCAGACGAGAAGCTGATCTTCTCACCTTACTGCGTGGACACCGAGCCGTTCGAGTTAGATGAGAAGGCGCGCTCCCGTCTTCGACAGGCGACCCGTGAAAGCCTCGGAGTTACGGAAGAGCAGAGTGTTGTTCTCTTTTCCGGGAAACTCAGCGCGAGAAAAGGCCCGGATTTGCTCTTAGAGGCGATCAAGAAGCTGCCTCCGCCGATTCGTGACAATACTGTCGCTGTCTTTCTCGGCGGCGGAGACTTGAAAGAAGAATTACACGAACGCGCGCAAAGCTCTCCTGCCGTGAAGGTTTGCTTTGTAGGATTTAGGAACCAGACGCAACTCAGCCCTTACTATCACGCCGCGGATTTGCTGTCGCTCCCAAGTCGTTACTCCGAAACATGGGGGCTGGTGGTAAATGATGCTTTGCATCATGGACTGCCGTGCGTAGTTTCCGATGCCGTCGGCTGCGCCCCAGACCTTATTGAAGCGGGCATTACCGGAGAATTCTTCAAAAGCGGCTCGGCGGCGGACTTGGCGCAAGCGTTGCAACGCGCCCTGAAACTTGTCGGCGATGTACAGGCGCGCGAAAGCTGCCGTATAAAGATGGGGAACTACACGGTTGAGCGGGCTGCTGAAGGTATTGCGCAGGCATATCATCAAGTGACAACCGCCCGCCGCGCTGTCAACGCATAGAGAACCACCGAGCATGAATCTTTCAGGCATATCAAATCAGAAGTTGTTCGGCAAGATTGTTCGTCTGCCGCTTCGGCTCATTCCGGCGCAGGCGCGCATTCGCATCGTGCAAGGCCGGTTGCGTGGGAAGAGGTGGATCGTGGGCTCTAGCACGCACGGCTGCTGGCTGGGCAGTTATGAATTTGAGAAGCAGCAGGTGTTTGAGCGAGAAGTCGTCACCGGCGACGTTGTTTTTGACGTCGGGGCGCACGTCGGTTTCTATACGTTGCTGGCTGCCGAACTCGTCGGGGCAACAGGCAAGGTTTACGCTTTTGAACCCGTGCCGCGAAATCTCATCCATCTTAAAGAGCATCTGCGACTCAATCACGTAGAGAATGTCACGGTCATCGAGGCGGCAGTGTCAGAAAGCTGCGGCACGGCGACTTTCGACGAAAGCTCCCACAGCACGGAAGGTTCTCTCTCATCCGACGGTAAATTGCGGGTCAGGACTGTCGCGCTCGACGTACTTGTGGCGCGAAGCGATCTCCCGATGCCGGATTGCATCAAAATAGACATCGAGGGAGCCGAAATGTCGGCGCTCTCTGGTGCTCAGTCCGTTCTCATGAATGCGCGTCCGACGATCTTGCTCGCAACTCATGGGCGCGAAGTTCAGCGTCAGTGTTGTCAATTTTTGAAGGAATTAGGTTATGAGTTGCAAGCTATTGACGGGACGGGCGGCGACATAGAAGATACTGATGAATTACTCGCCCGACACGTCGGGAAAATGAGGAGCGCCGCCGCATGACGAACTCTGTGTTGATCGTCGGCGCGAGCGGCGCAAGCACGTTGGAAAGTTCCTACGCGCGTGCCTTCAGCCGGCTTAATTGGAGGGTGCAGTTTTGGAATCCGGCAGAGTCCCTTGAAAAGAACGCGCGAGGAAGCCGCTTCGGCAGGATTTTCAGCCGCTTGGTGCATGTCGAGCCTTGGTTGCGCAAAGCGAATTTGGATTTGATTCAGATGTGCGACGAGTTGCGTCCTGCATTGCTACTTATTATCACTACGGAAGGCGTGCGCGGCGGCACACTTGCGCAGATTAAGGCGCTCGCCCCAGACATTCTGATCTACTGCGTGTTCCCGGACACGCCGCACAACCTTACCGCCGACCGCATTCATTGTTTACCCTTCTTTGATCGAACGGCGGTCGGCTCGCCCGCGTGGGTCGATGCCTTTGAGCGGCTCGGCGCCACACGCGTTCATTACCTGCCATTTGCTGCCGACACTGACTATCATCGCCCGGTTGACGCGGCGAACGGTAAAGCGAGCAAGCGTCACGATGTGGCGTTCATCGGCATCTGGCGACCACAACGTGAAGAATTGCTAGAACAACTTGCTGTTTTCGATTTGCGGGTTTACGGCAGCGATTACTGGCGGACGCACACACGCCCCGGCTCGCCCGTGCGAGCGCACTGGGCGGGGCGCACGGCACTTGGTGCAGAGTTCGCCACCGTGTGCGCGAGCAGTCGTATTATGCTTAATATTATTGACGCTGTCGGATGGCCGGGGCCTAATATGCGCGCCTTTGAGCAACCGGCTTGCCGCGCGTTCTCATTAGTGACGCGCACCCCGGCCATTCTAAGTCACTTCACGGAGGGCGAAACCGTCGAGTGCTACGGCTCGATTGAGGAGGCGCGCGATAAGATCGTTTTCTACCTCAAGAACGAAACGGCACGGCGGCGCATCGCGGATGCGAGCTACCGCTTTGTTGTCGAAGGCGGGCACACCTACCTTGATCGCGCGCGGCAACTGCTACAGTGGGCGAAGGAGGACGGGATAAGTCTCGACGGGGAATGATGAAAGCAGAGTCTAAAAAAATGCGGCGAAACCGTTGACGCGCACAGTAGCTTTATGCCGAAAATTCTTTATGTTCAGTACAACAATCCAGCTGCCTTTCCTCCGCTGCTACACAGTTCGCGCTTGTTCGCGCTCTCCGGTTGGCGAATACTGTTTTTGGGGATCGGAGCGATGGGCGGTGCTGACCGCTTACGCCTTCCGCCGTGCGCTGGGGTAGAGTTTCGACGAATGCCATTCCGCCCGCCCGGAGTCCGTCAGAAAATACATTACTTTCAATACACTTTGTGGGTCATGGCGTGGGCACTGCGGTGGCGACCCGTTTGGATATATGCCTCCGATCATATGTCTTGTCCGTCCGCACTGTTGATAAGTTGGCTCTTAGGTATAAAGACGATTTATCATGAACATGATTCTCCCGACGCAAAAGCACCGTCCAATCTGTTCATGCGTTTGTGCTTGACCGCGAGAAGGTGGCTTGCGCGGCGTAGCGCGCTTTGCATTCTACCGAACGAAGAACGCGCCGCACGCTTTAAGCAAGAAATGCCTGAAGCAAATGTTATCTGTGTTTGGAACTGCCCGTCGCGCAATGAGGTCGCCCCGCCGCGCCCGCAACGCCATAAACAAGAGGATTTGTGGGTGCTCTATCACGGCTCGATTGTGCCGCCGCGATTGCCCGAAGCTGTGATAAAGGCTTTAAAGATATTGCCTGAGCAGGTGAAGTTGCGCGTGATCGGATACGAAACGCTTGGGTATAAGGGTTACGTCGAGCATCTACGGGAAACCGCCCGCCGCTTCGGAGTCGAAAATCGAGTCGAGTTTCTCGGAGAATTCTCACGACACGAACTGTTCGAGTGGTGTCGCAGGTCGGATGTCGGGCTTTCTTTCATGCCGATGGAGAGCGGGGACGTTAATCTGCGGCACATGGTCGGAGCATCCAACAAAGCTTTTGATTACCTCGCCTGCGGACTCGCTCTATTAACTTCCGACCTGCCGGAGTGGCACGAAACATTTGTGCAGCCCGGTTACGCTTTGGCGTGCGATCCTGAAGAAGCGGAAAGCATTGCGTCCGCGCTACAACGGCTTTTGGACGACCCCAAGTGTATGAGCGAGATGGGTGAGGGGGGGCGGCAGAAAATCGCCGCCGACTGGAACTATGAAACGCAATTTGCCAAGGTAATGGAGTGCATCGGTGAACTGCACCACGCACGACTTTGAAAAAGGCGCGCCCACTCTACTAGCTATGCGGCGAGCTTGTTTGCCTAACGATAACATTCAATGTATGCTTTTGCATTAGTCTATCAGCGAGTTGCGAACCTAACCGCATCCACGCATTATTACAGCGAAATTCTGGCTCGATTATGAGCAGCACTCTATTAGGCAAGCGCGACGGCACGCGGTGGCGCACGGACCAGCGCGTCTGGATCATCTACGCGGCGGCCGTGTGCTGCACGACGATCCTCGTGCCATTATTTCTCTCGCCGTACGAATATTCAACCGTGCAGTTGGTGCTCGCTTCGGTGCTAGCATGCTTATGCCTCTACCCAACGGCGCGCTACTTCGCTCACCCGCAACACGACCAACCTGCTTTCGCCGTCCTGTGCATTTCCTATGCGACGCAGTTTGCTGTTCCCGTCTTTACGCGCGATAACGTAATAGATGTCGTTAACGGCGTGGTGTATTTGAACGAGCAGGACGTGGTGGCTGCTCTGGTGCTTGCGATTCTCGGTGTTGGCGCTCTCCAATTTAGTTACTACTGGTTCAAATCTAGCAAATTCAGCGGAACCATACCGGTCGTTAAATTACCGCTTAACGATAAGCGGGCGTTTGTTTATTGCATTGTAATGACTTCGCTGCTGTTTGGAGTCAGCGGTTTACAATCGCTCCTACCCTCTGAATGGGCATTTTTACTCGAACCGCTTCTGGCTTTCGTCGGGTTATTGGAAAACCAACTTCTGGTTATCATCGGTGTCTTAGGGTGGCTCGTTTATTCAGGAAGAGGCGGGCTGGCGCACAAGACACTCCTCTACGGACTTGTCGCTCTTTCTGTGTTTCGCGGAGCGTCTAGCGCGTTTCTCGAACAAGCCATATTGCCAGTAGTTGTGTTGTTCTTAATGCGGTGGTTGTGCACCAGACGGCTGCCCATTAAGAGCATGGCTCTTGCGGCCGTGGCGATTCTGTTTTTGTCTCCGGTGAAAGGAAACTTTCGCGCGGAAGTTTGGAATCCGTCCCAGTCTATTGGCGTCGGCAGGGTCGAGCGTACCTTCTTATGGTTTAGCCAAGCTTCAGAGTATTGGATGGAGACTTTAAGCGGAGAGCGTAGCTTGGTTGAGTCAACCGCCGGCGCCGCAAGTCGCACCGACCTGATTCACCAACTCGCATACATATACATGACGACCCCCTCCGTTGTCCCCTACGAATATGGCGGAACTTATTCTTACTTTGTCGTTGCATGGGTGCCCCGCTTTGTCTGGCCGGATAAACCGACGGCGGGCCTTGCGAATAGAAATTTTGCAGTGAACTATGGAATAACCACTCCCGAGGTTGCGGAGAGCACAACTTTCGGGATGAGTCTCATTGGTGAGGGCTTTATCAATTTCGGGATCGTCGGGGTAGTATTAGTGATGGCGGTTCAGGGCGCGGCGCTCAGCCTGTTGGAGCACATCTTCGGCAGTTATAAGTCGGGCGCAGGGGGGCAGGCGGTGTTCCTTGCTTTTTACGTGTTCTTGTTTAACGGCGTCGGCTCCAGTGCCGAAATATTATTCGGCAACATTTTTCAAAACTTAACTTTATCTTGCATCCTGCTCTGGTGGGCCCGCGCGAATCCGTCTGCGGTTCGTTCCGCAGTTACGGGTTCGCTGCGTTTGTCCGCCAACAGGTAGACGGGTGAATGATTCTTACGCTTCAAACCAGCACGTTCGGCGCTTATGGCGGCATACCTACCTACAACCGTTTAGTCTGTAAGGTGCTGAATGAATTTAGCGAAGGATTAGAAAAAGTTGTTCTTATCGCCACGGATAACCCATCCGACGTTAAGCCGCAAGATGCCGAGTTAACGAACTTAAGTATAGAAGCATTCGCCTGCAGCAAAGCCGCGTTTATTCAACGAGTGCTAGGCATCGCGCTAACGCGGCGTATAGACCTTTTGCTCGTAGGGCATGTTAACTACGTGCCGCTCGCCCTGCTCCTCCGACGTCTGCAACCAGAGTTGCGCTATGGCTTATTGATTTACGGAGTGGAAGTGTGGACGAGGCTTTCACTAGCGCGTCGGCGGGCGTTGCAACAAGCTGACTTTGTTGTTTCCATCAGTGAGTACACCAAGCAGCAGGCAGTCGAGGTAAATGGCGCATTAGAAGATAGAATACATCTGCTGCCCAACGCTTTGGATTCAGATGCGGAGGGATATGCTTCTACCCTCGCGCGCCGGCCGTCCTCCATTGGAGTGCGACTCCTAACAGTGTGCCGACTCGATAAAAGTGAGAAGTACAAAGGAGTTGATAAGGTTATCGAAGCTTTACCTGCGGTCGCTGCTCAAGTGCCGGATGTGCGGTGCTTTATCATAGGAAGCGGAACTGATGTTGAGCGGCATAAGGAGCTAGCAAAGGAGTTCGGCGTTGCTGACCGCGTGCATTTTTTGGGGTTTGTTGATGACGTGGTGCTTCACGAGCAATACCAAATGTGTGACGTCTTCGTGATGCCGAGTGCTGGTGAGGGATTCGGTTTTGTTTTCCTTGAGGCTATGCAGCATGGCAAAGCGGTTGTGGCGGCTGATAGCGGTGGCGCGCCTGAAGTTGTGCGGGATGATGTGACCGGCGTGCTCGTGCAGTACGGCGACGTCCCCCAACTCGCTGAAGAACTCATTCGTCTCTGCCTCGATCCGGAACTGCGCGCGCGTATGGGACGGGCCGGTTACGAACGGCTTCAAACGCATTTTTCATTTCCGCGCTTCAAGGAGACTCTAAGCGGCATTCTGAAACGAGAAGTACCTGCCGCATCCATCTACACCGCCCGCCGCCGCGCCCTCTTTAACGCCGGGCAAGTCCGTTAAGGAAACGTTATGTGTGGAATCGCCGGAGTATGGTTGAAGGGTGAACGAGCTGACGCAGCGAATGCTGTTGAACGCGCGACACTGAGCCTTGCTCACCGCGGCCCCGACGATCAAGGCACGATCAGAATTCTGCCGACCGAGGGCGACAGCACAATAGTCTTTGGGCATCGGCGGCTCGCCATCATTGATCTTTCCGAAGCTGGTCACCAACCGATGTGCGACCCGGAGACGGGGAATTGGATCGTTTTCAACGGTGAGGTTTACAACTTCAGAGAATTGCGTCGAGAGCTGGAAGAGCGCGGTTGCCGCTTTCGTTCGGATTGCGACACGGAAGTCATTTTGCAATCGTACCGCGTGTGGGGACGCCGCTGCGTCGAGCGCTGGCGCGGGATGTTTGCAGCAGCCGTCTGGGATAATGTGCATCAGGAGATGTTCCTTGTGCGCGACCGACTCGGAATCAAACCGCTGTACTACTCATACGTTGACGGTCAACTGCTGTTCGCTTCGGAGTCGCGCGCGTTGCTTGCGACGCGCTTACTCGAACGCAAAATCAATCTGGCCGCAGTTGATTCATACTTCACGTTCGGCTCGGTGCAAGACCCTCTGACTTTGATCGACGGCGTCGCGTCGCTTCCGGCGGCTCATACGTTGACTATTAAATCCGGCGTCGCAACACTCAGAGAGTATTGGGAGTTGCCGCTCGAGACGGCGAACGAGCCGCGCAGCACAACAACGGTGACCGATTCAATCGCCGAATGTTTAGCGGAAGCAGTGCGCCTGCGCCTCATCAGCGACGTACCGCTCGGCGTTTTCTTGAGCGGGGGCATCGATTCAAGCGCGCTTACGATGTTGATGCGTCGCGCCTCGCCGGAGGCGGTAAAAACTTTTACGGTCGGTTTCGCCGACGAAGCGTTTGACGAAGCGCAACAGGCGAGGCGGACGGCGGAGAGGTTAGGGGTAGAGCATCACCCGATACTGCTGACGGAAGATCAGATGCTGGCCTCCTGCGATGAATCGGTTAAGGCGCTAGACCAGCCTAGTATTGATGGCGTTAACACTTTCCATGTAGCCCGCGCGGTGAGGCAGGCGGGGATCACGGTTGCGCTTTCGGGTCTCGGTGGCGATGAAGCTTTTTGCGGCTATAAGCATTTCCGCACGGTGCCGCGCATGGAGCGTTTCGCCCGCCGATGGGCGGAACTCCCGTTCGGCGCGCGCCAAGCCGGAGCTGCGTTGCTCACCGGAAGTCGCAAGAGTGATCGTAGTCTCAAACTTCGCGCCCTCCTGCTTGACGATTACGGCTTTGCGCATCCCTATTTTCTTGCGCGAACCTTGTTCTTGCCTGCTCAGATCGGTCAGTTGTTTGAGCCGGAAGCCGTATCGTCTATTCAGTACGAAGCGTGGGCCGAGCGAATGCAGTTGTTAACAGAACGGGCGCGCCGTTTCGATTCCGTTAACGCAATTTCGTATCTGGAACTTAAAACTTACATCCCGAACACGCTGCTGCGCGACGCCGACGTGATGAGCATGGCGCACGCGCTGGAGGTGAGAGTTCCGTTTTTAGATCATCTTTTGCTCGAAAAAGTTTTGCGTGTGCCGGGAAGGATGAAACTCGACGCTAAGATGCCCAAACCGCTGTTGGTGCGCCTGTTGCCGGAACCCTTACCGGAGGAGGTTGTAAACGGCAGAAAGAAGGGCTTCACTTTGCCGTTTGCTGTATGGCTGCGCGGACGGTTGCGACCCGTGTTAGAAGAGGCTCTAAGCAATCCGCCTTCTGCATTTGAAGGAATAATTAACGCTGACGGAGTTCGTCGCGTGTGGCGTTCGTTTCTCGCGGGCGAGTGTTCTTGGACTCGTCCGTGGGCGCTCTTCATTTTATTCCGAGCAATCGAAAACTCGCTCGCGCCACAAAATGTTTCTCGACAAGTTCAAGCGAACGTTCCTACGGCGTCTGCCGCTTCCTCATCGTTTCAAGTGGAAAATCCCGAATGCACGTTGATCCACGGATGAAAATCCTTTATGTTCATCCGTTCGCGCAGCAGGTAAGCGGCCCCGATGAAAGCTTGATAGGTTTGCTGCACCGCTTACGCGAGTCAGTCGCTCCGGTTGTCGCTCTCCCTCCCGGCAGCCCTCACGTCAAGCGTTACAAAGATGCAGGGGCCGCGATCATCGAGCAGCCGATGCAACGCATTCGGCGCACGACTAAGTTCAACGACCTTGCTGCTTATGGCGGACTTTTCGTTCCTGAAACCATTCGATTCCGGCAAATTATTCGCCGTCACCAGATCGATCTCGTGCACACCAACATGGAGGTGGTTCTGCAGTCGGGATTGGCGGCTCGTCTGGCAGGAGTGCCGAGCGTTTATCATGTGCGCGGGACTTCGTTCGCCACGCCGCGAAGGGTGTGCGATCTGGTGGCCGGCGCGATTGACAGATTCGCCGATAAAATCATCGTGATCTCACGCGCCGTTGGGGAAATCTTTTATGAACGCGATATACGAAGCAAAGTGTCTGTAATATACAATAGCCTCGACCCTCGTGCCTTCGATACGGTAAACCCGGTGGGGGTCGCAAAATTGCGAAACGAGTTGAGCGGGGGCGAAGCTGCCGCGCCTCTTGTGGCTACCGTCGGGCGCATCAATCCACGCAAAGGTTTAGAGTGTTTTGTCGAGGCGTCGTCTCTCGTCGCGCGCTCGCATCCCGCCGCGCGCTTCGCCATCGTCGGTGATGCCGCGCATCAAACTGAGCATGAGTATCTAGCGAGATTGCAGGGCTTAGCCCGTGACATCGGCGTGAGCGACCGTCTCGTGATCGCTCCGGCGCGGCGCAACATCGCTGAATTGATGACGGCAGTTGATCTGTTTGTGATGACCACGCTTAATGAAGGGTTCGGTCGTGTTGCGATTGAAGCGATGGCGGCGCGGCGCGCGGTCGTTGCTTCAAACGTCGGAGGTCTGCCAGAGATCGTGGAGGAAGGGGTGACGGGGAGGCTTGTGCCGCCGAACGACCGGGAGGCGTTTGCCGCCGCCATTTCAGAGTTGCTCACCGAGCGGGAGTTGCTAAGGCGAATGGGCGAGGAGGGACGAAGGCGCGTCGAAAAACTTTTTAGCGATGAGGCGAACGCGCCCGCCGTTTTGAATATCTATCGTCAACTGCTTGATGCGCCTGTCAGGGACTCCATCGTGATGTAGTCTCGTTGAATAGTTCGCGGTTTGTCAAAGAAAATAGGTAAGATTATTATTGAGCGTCCAAGTACTACTTATGGATGCAGGATGAACCGCACCGAAGCAGAGGGATGTGCGTGTATATTCTCGGTATTAATGCCTACCATGGCGACGCTTCCGCCGCCATCATTCGTGACGGGCAGTTGCTCGCCGCCGTTGAAGAAGAGCGGTTCAACCGGCTTAAGCATTGTGCGGGGTTTCCCACCGAGTCGATCCGCTACTGCTTGGCGGCGGCTGACGTTTCAATCGAAGACGTAGAACACGTCGGCATCTCGCGCGATCCATCGGCACATTTGCATAAAAAGATTTTATTTGCCGTGACGAGAGCGGCTAAAACCGTTGGCGGACGCAATCGGGTTGAAAAAGGAGTTGAGAGCGGCGGGCGGGGAATCTTCGGCGCGATGGCGGAGCGTTTCGCCAATGCCGCGAAGGTGCGCGATCTTAAAAGCGATCTGGCGGTCGCGCTCGGCGTAAATAAGAGCAATCTGCGTGCGCGCTTCCATAACGTCGAACACCATCGTGCGCACCTAGCGAGCTCTTTTTACGTGTCGCCGTTTGAGCGCGCGGCGCTTATGTCGATTGACGGCTTCGGCGATTTCATCTCGACGATGTTAGGTGTCGGAGAGGGGAATTCAATAGAGGTCATTAGTCAAGTCGAGTACCCGCACTCAACGGGCATTCTCTACACGGCGACGACACAGTTCCTCGGCTTCCCGCATTACGGCGACGAGGGCAAGGTGATGGGGCTTGCGCCTTACGGCGCTCCGCGCTACATCGAAGAGTTCCGCGACCTCATCAAGACAGAGGAGGGCGGGCGTTTTTGTTTGAACCTCGACTACTTTCGTCACCACAAGGAAGGGATTGACATGTCGTGGGACGAAGGCTCTCCGACCGTCGGGCGCATCTTCTCGGATGAGTACACCAAACTCTTCGGCCCGCCGCGCGAGAAGGGCGCGCCGCTCACGGCGCGGGAAGAAGACATCGCCGCAAGCCTGCAAGCCAGACTCGAAGAAGTGGGTTTCCATGCACTAAATTACCTACACGAAAGGACAGGACTAACCGATCTTGGACTCTCCGGCGGGGTCGCCCTCAACTCTGTAATGAATGGCAAGGTTCTTCTAAACACGCCATTCCGCCGTATCTTCGTGCAACCAGCGGCAGGCGACAACGGCACAGCCATCGGCGCCTGCTTTCAAATTTATAACGGCATACTTAATCAGCCGCGCAACTACGTAATGGAAGGGGCGTACACGGGGCCGGAATATTCAGATGATGAAATCAGGGAGGCGCTTGACAAAAGCGGCCTCAGTTATGAAAGCTACTCGGACAGTGAAGTAACGCGGCGCGCGGCGGCGGATATAGCCGACGGTGCAGTAATGGGATGGTTTCAAGGTCGCTTGGAGTTCGGGCCGCGCGCGCTCGGCAATCGGTCAATCGTCGTTGACCCGCGCCGCGCCGACATGAAAGACATTCTGAACGAGCGCATTAAAAAGCGCGAGCCGTTTCGCCCCTTCGCCCCTTCAATACTCGAAGAGCACACCGGCGACTACTTTGAACAGACGCATCCCGCACCGACGATGTTAATGGTTTATCAAATCAAGCCGGAACGCCGCGCCGAAATCCCGGCCGTCACGCACGTTGACGGCTCCGGGCGGCTGCAAACCGTTTCGCGCCGTGTCAATCCTCGGTACTACCAACTGATTTCGGATTTTTATGAACTGACCGGCGTGCCCGTTGTGCTCAATACGTCTTTTAACGAGAACGAGCCTATCGTGTGCACTCCGCAGCACGCCATCGATTGCTTTAACAAGACGCGCATGGACGTGCTCTATATCGGCAACTACGCGGTGCGCCGGACAAATTCGTAAAAGTGCTGCGCAAGTGGCGCGAAAACAGATGTGACTCAATCGATAATCTTTTCTCTGGAGAAAATTAAGGAACATTTTATTTATGGCTAAACGCGCATTGATCACCGGCATCACCGGACAGGACGGCTCCTTCCTCACGGAGTTATTGCTCGATAAGGGTTACGAAGTTTACGGGGTGATTCGTCGGTCATCTTCATTCAACACGGATCGCATCGATCACCTCTACCAAGACCCACACGAACCAGACACGCGGTTACGACTCGTCTACGGCGACCTGAATGATTCGAGTTCACTTAATACGATCCTTAGACAGATTAAGCCGGATGAAATCTACAACCTCGGCGCGCAATCGCATGTGCGGGTGAGCTTCGACGTGCCCGAATACACGGGAGAGGTGACTGGCCTGGGCTGCGTGCGCCTGCTGGAAGCGCTCCGCGAAGTTGGCATTCAGCCGAAATTCTACCAAGCGTCGTCGTCAGAACTTTACGGCAAAGTCCTTGAGGTGCCGCAAACCGAAAACACACCGTTCTACCCACGCTCGCCGTATGGTTGCGCGAAGGCTTACGCTTATTACATCACGGTTAACTACCGTGAGTCTTACGATCTCTTCGCGTGCAACGGCATTCTTTTCAATCACGAGTCGGAGCGGCGCGGTGAAACATTTGTCTCGCGCAAGATCACGCGAGCCGCGACGCGGATCAAGTTGGGACTGCAAAATAAGCTTTATCTCGGCAACCTAGACGCGCAGCGAGACTGGGGCTATGCGAAGGATTACGTCGAGGCGATGTGGATGATGATGCAGGCTGAAGAACCCGACGATTACGTGATCGCGACGGGTGAAGCACACTCGGTCAGGGAATTTCTCGACGAGTCTTTCAGCCTCGTTGATCTTGACTGGAAAGAGTATGTTGAGGAAGACCCGCGATATTACCGTCCCGCCGAGGTTGATTTGCTGTTGGGCGACGCGAGCAAGGCAAAACGTGTGCTCGGGTGGGAGCGGAAGGTGAGCTTTAAGAATCTTGTGCGGATTATGATCGATCACGATCTGAAACTTGCTCAACAGGAACTTGCCATGCAGGAGGTGGCAACGTCAGCACTTGCTAGCAAGGCGCGCTGGGGCGCGTCCTGAAAAGTTAAAAGCGGATGAAGTCTGCTCTCATCACCGGCATCACCGGACAGGATGGCTCATACCTCGCCGAGATTCTTTTGGCTAAAGGCTACCGTGTGTATGGTCTCGTTCGTCGTTCGAGTTCGCTCGCGCGCAACCGAATTGATCACCTGCAGCGAATGTCCGCAAGCAGCGGCGAACGTCATCACGGAGTTCTACAACTCGTGTATGGTGACATGAACGACGGTGCGTCGCTCCGCCACATCGTGGACGAAGCTCGGCCAGATGAAGTTTACAACTTGGCGGGGCAGAGCCACGTGCGTGTCAGCTTCGACGTCCCGGAACACACGGCGGACATCGACGCGCTCGGCACGCTCAGGCTGCTTGAGGCATTACGCGAAACGAAGCTCGACGTTCGGTTTTACCAAGCGTCGAGTTCGGAATTGTTCGGCGCGCGGGATGCTTTGCCGCTTAATGAGTCGTCGCCCTTCCGCCCGCGCTCGCCATATGCCGTGGCAAAGCTTTTTGCTTACTGGACGACGGTTAATTACCGCGAGTCTTACGGAATGTACGCCGTTAACGGCATCCTTTTTAACCATGAGTCGCCGCGCCGCGGGGAGAACTTCGTTACGCGCAAGATCACGCTCGGCGCGGCAAGCATTAAGCTCGGAATACAGAGCAAACTTGTGCTCGGCAATTTGGACGCAAAGCGCGATTGGGGTTATGCGCGTGACTACATGGAAGCCGCGTGGCTTATGTTGCAACAGCCTGCGCCGGACGATTATGTGGTTGCCACCGGTGAGTCTCATTCCATAAAGGATTTCCTGAGTGAAGCCTTCGGGTGTCTTGACTTGGATTGGCAACAGTATGTCGAAACGGACGCGCGGTACATGCGCCCGGCCGAAGTGGAGACGGTTATAGGAGACGCAACGAAAGCGCGGCGCGTGTTAGGATGGCAACCGCGCACATCATTCCGCGAACTGGTGCGCATGATGGTCGATCATGATCTCGGTCAATTGAGAAAAGAAGTCGGCAGCTCCCTCCTTCACCCCGAAAAACTAGTATGAATAACTTATTAGCCGACAAAAAGATTTGTGTTACGGGCGGCGGCGGGTTTCTCGGCCGGCGCGTAGTCGCCCGCCTTGTTGAACAAGGTTGCAAAGACGTGTTTGCGGTTCGCCGCCGGGAGTATGACCTCGTGCAGCAGGAAGCAGTCGAACGTCTTTACCGCGAGCATAAGCCGCAGGTGATGATTCACTTGGCGGCCGTAGTAGGCGGGATTGGCGCGAATGCAAAAAATCCCGGACGCTTCTTCTACGAAAATTTGATAATGGGCGCGCAACTGATCGAAGGGGCGCGCAAGTACGGAGTCGAGAAAACCGTAATCCTCGGCACGATTTGTTCTTACCCGAAGTTTACCCCTGTGCCTTTCAAAGAAGACGATTTATGGAACGGTTTCCCGGAAGAAACAAATGCGCCATACGGCATCGCTAAGAAGGCGCTGCTTACGCAGGCACAAGCTTACCGCGATCAATACGGGATGAACTCGGTATACTTACTCCCGGTGAACTTGTACGGCCCCGGCGATAATTTCGATCCAAACACCTCACACGTCATTCCGGCGTTGACAAAAAAATGTCTTGATGCCATAGAGGAAGGGGCGCGAAACATAGAAGCGTGGGGGACGGGAAACGCGACCCGCGAATTTCTCTACGTGGATGACGCGGCTGAAGGTATTGTGCTTGCGGCGGAAAAATATGACGGACGCGATCCCATAAACCTTGGGTCAGGGCATGAGATCAGCGTGCGTGATTTAATGAGCCTAATTGCTCGAGAGACGGGGTTCACTGGTCAGGTCTTGTGGGACACGACGAAGCCGGACGGGCAGCCGCGCCGGGCGCTAGATACTACACGAGCGGAAAAGCTGCTGGGATTTCGCGCCCGCACGAATTTCGTTGACGGGCTACGACGCACCATTGATTGGTACCGCACAGCCCGCTCTACTGAATCGGCGGCAGTAGCGCAGTGAACGTTTGATAGGTAACGCTTCACCGATTAGCGCTTAAAAGTTTGTTCAATTGATTTATCTTCCGAGCGGCTTGCCTTTGCGTATCATCATTCTTCACCAATTCTTTTACCCGGATCATTCAGCCGTTAGCCAGTTGATGACGGACTTAGCGGAGAGCCTTACGCAGCGCGGCGTTGAGGTGACGGCACTCGCCGGGCGCGGGCGGTACAATGGCGGTGAGGCGCTGCCGCCGCGGGAAGAGTATCGAGGCATTCGCATTGAGCGCGCATGGGCGACGAGCTACGGAAAATCGAGCGACGTGGGACGGCTTGCCGATTATCTGTCATTCTACTTCGGAGCGGCGTGGAAATTGCTATGTATGCCGCGGCACGATATTGTTGTGGCTTTGACGACCCCGCCCTTAATCAGTTTGCTGGCTCTACTTGTCGTGCGATTACGCCGGATGCGCATGATCGTGCTCGTGCAGGACATCTATCCTGATGTCGCCGTCGCCGTCGGCACACTCAAGGCGCATAGTCCGGTGACGAAAGCTCTCGATTGGTTAAATAGGTTGGCGTTGCGGGGCGCGGATCGCATTATTGTTCTCAGTGAATGTATGCGCGAGCGGGTGGCGCCTAAGGTTGGAGAAAAAGCGTCGCTTTCGATAGATGTCATTCCCAACTGGGCTGATGGAGAACTAATCAAACCGCTAGAGAATAGGGAGAATCCTTTCGCGCGCAAACACAACTTGGAAAATTCGTTTGTCGTGCTTTTCTCCGGCAATTTTGGGCTTGTAAATGAATTCCAAACAGTTCTAAAAGCTGCTGATCGTCTGCGCGGGCGTACCGATATAGTATTTCTTTTTATTGGGGATGGCGCGAGGAAGCATGAAATCGAGGATTTCGTCAGACGGCACGACCTCGAAAACGTCCGCATTATGCCTTATGAACGGCGTGATCTTGTGCCGTATAGCCTTGCAGCGGGAGATGCTCTGCTGGTGACGCTGAGAGAGGGAATGGCTGGACTGAGCGTGCCAAGTAAAACCTATGCGATTCTCGCCGCAGGTCGCCCGGTATTGTTCGTAGGTGATAAACAAAGCGACGTGGCTCGTCTTATTGCAAAACACGAATGCGGTGAAGTGGTCGCTTCCGGCGATGACGCGCGGCTTGCCGCCGTAATTACCGATTGGGCGGCAAACACTGCGAAAGCAGTGGGAATGGAACGGCGCGCGCGTGAAGTCTTCGAGCGGCGTTTCGACCGTCATCACGCTGTGGACGCTTACCTAGAAAGTTTTTCAAAGTGCATCGGGATTGATCCCGGCACATTGGATTCACCAGTTAAAAAGCCGCGAAATTAACTCGGTACTCTTTGTAAAAAGAGTCGTACAGAACCATGATGAAAGGACGTGTGCTGATTACAGGCGCGAGCGGGGCGATTGGATCGAAGTTGTTATGTCATTTAACCGAACACAATTATCAGGTGCGTGCCTTCGTGCGTGATCCGACGTCGGCAAAACGCTTACCGAAGTGTGTTGATGTTATTCAGGGAGACATTACTGATGAGCGCGCCTTAAGAGTGGCGGTGACAAACGTAGATTATGTTTTCCACCTCGCCGCCAAATTGCACATCAATAAACCCGCTCCAGCGCTGCGCGATGAGTATGAACAGATTAACGTGGAGGGAACGCGCCGTCTGGTTGAGGTGGCGCATGATTCTGCAGTCAAAAAGCTTGTTTTCTTTAGCACGATCAATGTGTATGGCGCGAGCGAGCGCAATGAAGTGTTTGACGAAAGTTCGCCGCTTCGACTGGATCCATTGTATGCCGAGACCAAGGTTCGGGGTGAAGAGATCGTAATGACGCAGATGCCGACCCGGTCTGTTGTGCTGCGTTTGGCGGCCGTGTATGGCAAGGGAATGAAAGGGAACTATCCACGTTTGTTGAATGCCCTGCGACGCGGGCGTTTTGCAATGATCGGTGATGGCTCCAACCGGCGCACGCTGGTGTACATCAACGATGTTTGCGCGGCGTCTCTCCTTGCAGCGCAACAGGAAGCAGCTACCGGGCAAATTTATAATGTGACAGACGGCAGCATTCACACGCTGCGTGAAATCATCAACAGCATGAGCGCGGCGCTCGGAAGAAGACCCCCGCCACTAAGTCTGCCGAGGCGTCCGGTGCGGCTGCTCGCCGGAATGATCGAGGATGTGCTGGGCGTCTTCGGTAAAGGGTCACCGGTCGGGCGCGCAACCATCGATAAATTTGTTGAAGATGTTGCGGTGAGCGGAGACAGGGCGCAACGCGAATTAGGGTTTCGACCGCAGTGGGATTTAACTCGGAGTTGGCGGGAAACAGTTGGCGAGATGTCGGACGAAAGGTTTGTCTAGGTTGTTGCCCTTGTTATACTCGAGGATTCAAACATTAAGCCATTATTAATGTGGCACCGCATATTATTATGCTCCTCAAGGATTTAAGCGTCGCGGCACTGGTGTTGCTCCTCTCCTTCTGGTTGACGAAGCAACTCGCCCGATTTTCCTTCGGACTACGCTTATTAGATCACCCGAACGAACGCTCGCTGCACGCAATGCCGACCCCGCGCACCGGAGGACTCGCGGTGCTCGCAAGCTTAAGCCTCGGCATATGTGTAGAACAATTTGGCGCGCTCGCATGGAAAGCGCCGGGCGGCGTTATTACGAGAGAGAGTTTTTGGGCGCTCGGCAGTTCTTTGCTGATCGCATTGGTTTCCTTCTTGGACGATTGGGCCAAACTACCATCAGGCGTGCGCTTTTTGGTTCATTTGTTAGCAGCCGCAGGGGTGATCTTCGGCGCCGGATTAACGATCAACGAGGTGGGCATCCCGTTTGCGGGAAGTTTGTCGCTGCATTTTCTTGCGCTGCCACTGACTTTGTTGTGGCTTATATGGATGACTAACCTCTATAACTTTATGGACGGCATGGACGGATTTGCTGGCGGCATGAGCGTTTGCGGATTCGGCGTTCTCGGCTACTTGGGGTATGCAGGTGGACACCATACGCTTGGTACGATTGCGACGTTGACGGCGGCGGGGTCGGCGGGATTTCTCTGGCACAATCTTCCTCCCGCAAAAATCTTTATGGGTGACATTGGTAGTACAATGCTCGGCTTTCTGGCGGGCGCTCTTTCAATAATGGGCATCCATGATCAGGTGTTCGAGTTTCCGGTTCCTGTTTTGATCTTCGCTCCGTTCATATTTGATGCGACCATAACGTTGCTGCGTCGTTTATTGCGTGGCGAGAAGCTTTGGCAGGCGCATCGCAAGCACTATTATCAACGTCTGGTTTTGTCTGGATGGGGTCACGGAAAAACCGTCACGGCTGAATACATCCTGATGTTTATCGGTGGAGCAAGCGCAATCATCTACAACAAACTCGTTCACGAGCAGGCGCGCTTGATTTTGTTGCTCGGCTGCGTCTCCATCTTCGCGGTCTTCTTTTTCAGCGTGCGTGTTATCGAACAAAGATCAAGAGTGGTATGTGCAGACTGATGAAGCCGCCTATAGGCAACGTTCTCTCAACGGGAAAGTTACTTTTGAGAGTTTGATGTGGTATAAGAAGCTCCCTAATCTCAGAACTTTTGTCTGAATGATTTACCCGCTAAACATAAAGTTCGAGAAACACTTAGCTCACGATAAGTTAGTCTGCTCGGTGGGCAGGCGCCCGGACAAGTTGCCGTCAAACAAGGGCATAAGGATTTTATTGCGTCGAGCCGCTCGGAAAACCTAAATGATGGCAGATTCCCAGCAAGAAATAACAGGCGTGCGATTGTGGTGGACGCGGTTGCTGTCTCGGCGTATTCAGTTTGTCCTCGACATTACGATCTTGCTGATCGCTTTTGTTTTAGCTTACCTTCTGCGCTTTGACTTCGTCATCCCTCCCGGATGGTCACGCCACATACTCATTCAGCTTCCATACGTGATGCTGCTTGAATTCGTCGCGTTAAACTTAGCGGGCGCGCACTCGTTTGTCTGGCGCTATGTCGGCATCGCTGAAGTGAAATCCTTTTTCATCGCGGCCGTTGCGTCTTTTCTGCTTATCGCCGGGCTGCGATTCGGACTGCCCGAAAATTTCCAGCAGTGGCGGGTGCCGCTCTCCGTCAGCGTCACGAACACGATTTTAGCGTTCGGCGGCGCGTTGGGATTGCGCGTTGCGCGTCGCGCGTTGTATGAGCGTTACGAAATGCGTCGGCGGCAGAAAGCTCTCGGAACTAGCACAAAAAAGAAAAGGGCGGTGTTGCTGATCGGGGCCGGCCGTGCCGGAGTCTTGGCGGCGAAGGAAATTATAGGACGTGGCGATACGGATTTGGAAGTCAAAGGTTTTGTTGACGACGAGCCGCGCAAGCAGAAATCCGTGATCCACGGAATCAAAGTGCAAGGTACGACAAGAGATTTGCCGCGCCTCGTGCGTGCTCTAGGAATCGATCACGTGGTTATCACCATCGCGCAGGCCTCGCGCGCTGACATTCGGCGGATCGTCGAAACGTGCGAGCAGATTCCGATAAAGGTGCGCATCATCCCCGGCTTCTACGACATCCTGCAGGGTCGCGTCGAGGTCAGCCGCATCCGCGACGTGCAGATCGAAGATTTGTTGGGGCGCGAACCAGTCCGTCTCGATGAAGAAGCAATGAAGCAATTCCTCAACGGTAAGACCGTCATGGTGACGGGGGCGGGCGGCTCAATCGGGTCTGAGTTGGTGAGGCAGATCGTTAGGTTTCATCCCCTCCGTTTGCTGCTCGTCGAACGCGCCGAGTTCGCCCTGTTTAACATCGAACGAGAGATGCGCGATGCGCCCCCCGAATTAACCCTTGTGCCACTTGTCGCAGACGCTGGTGATGAATCACGGATGCGCTCAATCTTCCAAACGTATAATCCGCAGGTCGTCATCCATGCCGCGGCGCACAAGCACGTGCCGATGATGGAACTCAACACGGCAGAAGCTGTAAAGAACAACGTGTTTGTCACGCAGGTGCTTGGAGAGTTGGCCGGGGAGTACAGGGCGGAAGCCTTCGTGTTAATCTCGACCGATAAGGCCGTCCGCCCCAGTTCAGTAATGGGCGCGTCGAAGCGCGTGGCAGAACTGGTTGTGCAGGATTTGAATCATCGGTACCCGACGCGCTACGTCGCCGTGCGTTTCGGCAACGTCATCGGCTCGGCCGGTTCTGTTATTCCGATCTTCCGCGAGCAGATCAAGCGAGGCGGGCCCGTTACGGTCACGCACCCGGACATGATGCGCTACTTCATGACGATCCCCGAGGCGGTGCAACTCGTGCTGCAAGCCGGAACGATGGGCGAAGGCGGCGAAATATTCATCCTGGACATGGGCGAGCCGGTGCGCATCTTCGATCTCGCGCGCGACACAATTAGCCTGTCCGGCCTCAAGCCGTTTGAGGATATCGACATTGTGTTTACAGGTGTCCGACCAGGAGAAAAGCTGTTCGAGGAGCTGGAGACGAATGGGGAGGCGATTACAAAGACGCGCCACCCGAAGATATTCATCGGTAAGATCGCTCATTACTCTCAAGATAAAGTTGCCTTTTCACTCGAACGGTTCAGAGAATTGTGCAGGCACGAGCACGAATCCGATTTACGCGAGTTCCTTAACGAGTTGTTACCCGAAGCGAATATTGCCGCCGCACGATCTCCGGTTGTGCAGGCGAAGAATCTGGTAATGTCAGCCTCTTAACAAAAAGGTTATGGAAGGAGCGTGCGTAAATATCTTCGAGCGAGCAGAGCTGATCGAATTATATCGAAAACCGCAGAGATGGAAGTGAGCCAAACTTTTTTAGCAGAAGATTCGATAAAGCTTGCCGAAGTGCGTCCTGCGCCGGTCGCGGTGAAGCGCTGGAGGCTAACGCTCGGACGCGCTGTCTTCGCCGCTTTACTGGGGGTTGTGGCGTTTGCCGCCGTTCCTTACGGCACTGTTGATCCATGGTGGATAGCTTTTGTCGAATGCGCTGTTTTCACGCTTGCAATTTTGTGGTTAATCGAAGGCTTACGGAGCGGTTCGTGGTTTGTCGGGGAACACCGACTTTTGCTGCCGCTGCTTGCCATCATTGTCTTCGCCATCATCCAAACGCTGCCAGTCGGGATAACGACCGTGGCGGGTGTTGAGACGAGGTGGACGATAAGTGCTGATCCCTTTGAAACACGGCTTTGGGTGTTTAGGATGGGCGCTTACGCACTTGTTGCAGCTTTAATGTTGCGCTTTACGTCAAGCCCTCGCAGGTTTCAGTGGTTGATCCATTTCGTCGTTCTGCTCGGCGTGGCGTGTGCGCTCTTCGGCATCTTCAGGCAGACGATGCAGCGTGGCACGCCCGGGTTCTTACTGCCGCGCCTTATGCCGGGGAGTGGCTATGCGCAATTCATCAATCGCAATCACTTCCCGTTTTTGATGGAGATGACGCTCGGCTTGCTATTCGGGCTTATCGTTTGGAGTAGCGCGCGCCGTGAACGTTTACTGCTCTACCTGTCCGCCGCGGTGCCCGTCTGGGTATCACTCGTGCTGTCGAACTCGCGGGGTGGCATCCTCAGTATGTTGCTACAGTTAATGTTCGCCGCCGCGATGTTTCGGACGGCGCGCCCACCGCAAGGCTCTTCGCGCTCAGAGAGGTTTGCTCCATTTGAATGGTTGAACCGAGTCAGCCAGTCAATCGCTTTCCGCGCGGCGCTTATCGTGTGTTTGTTAGCAGCCGGAGCATTTAGCGTCGTCTGGATCGGCGGCGAGCAACTTGCGAGCCGTTTGCAGTCGGTGCAGGAAGGTGGGGGGGGCGCGTTAGGAACAGGCGGATCAAACTTGGGGGCGACACGCGCGGAGATTTGGCGTGCGACATGGGAAGTGATCAAAGCGCACCCAATTGCGGGCGTCGGTTTCGGCGGTTACTGGACGGCAGTGACTGAGTATCACGGGGCGACCGGAGAGATGTCGCTGCAACAGGCGCATAATGATCACTTAGAGTTATTGGCGAGCGGCGGCATAATCGGAGTCGCGCTCGTCGCGTGGTTGGTCGCGGTCTTTATCAAGCAAGCTCGTCAACGACTTCGCTCGCAGGATGCGTTTCGGCGCGCCGTCTGTTTCGGCGCGCTCGTCGGACTCTTCGGCGTCGTTGCTCATAGTCTGATCGATTTCGGGTTGCACACAACGATAAACGCGCTTGTGTTTACTTCACTGGCGGTGATTGCAACGGTAAACGGGCGTGTTGAAGAGAAGAGTATATTGCGTCGTCGTTCGCGTCGTCGTCGCTCGTCATATTGAGCCATTAACAAATTGTCACAACCAGTTACAAACTTAAATGCGAGTAGCCGTTTGACCCGGTACGCCTTTGCGGTCATATGCTTACTTGTTGCGTGCTTGTACGCGACGTGGGCTACGGCGCGGACGGGCGCGTCGCGTCTGCTATCGAGATACGGTATTGCTGCCGGAACACTTCTTGCCGAAGATGTGGCACTCGCCGAACGACTTGCTCCAGTTGATAGAGCGGTAAGCTTCAACCCCGCGGATCCCGATGCGCACTTTGCGCGGGCCGTCGTGCTCACTGACGCGAATGAAGTTGGCCAATCGATTGAAGAACTTAAAGCGTCCGTGGCTCTACGACCGCGTTACTATTTCCTGTGGCTGAAGCTTGGTCAGGCGCGCGCGCAGGCGGGCGACACTGAAGGCGCCATCGCTGCGCTCCAAGAAGCGGTCGCCCTCGCCCCGAACTACGCCTCCCCTCATTGGCAGTTAGGCAATCTTCTGCTGCGTGCTGGGAGAACGGATGAAGCTTTCGCCGAACTCCGCCGTGCCGTTGCGAGTGATGCTTCGCTTTACGCGTACACGCTGAGTCTGGCTTGGGCGGCATACGACGGGGACACACGCGCGGTGGAAGCCGCCGTGCAACCCCAGACGGAGGGGGCGCGTCTTGAGCTTGCGCGATTGTTCGTCAAACGCGGCGATGCAGACGCCGCGATGCGATTGTTTCGCTCTACGCGCGGCAAGATTTCGGATGAGAGTCGCCGCGCCCTAGTGAGTGAGTTGATTACCGCGAAGTATTTTCGGCAAGCATATGAGGTGTGGGCAAGCGGAGGCAGTGAGTCCGGTGTGGCGCGTCAAGGAACAGGGATCGCTGAGATCAATGATGGCGGATTTGAGTCAGGTATAAAGACGAATGAGCCGGGATTCGGATGGGCTCCGTCAAAATTTGTACAACAAGGCCAGGGAGTAACCATTGCGCTTGATGCGCGCGAACCACGCAGCGGAAAGCGCAGTTTACGTTTCGATTGGAGCGGTAGTGCTCCACCCGAAGTACCGTTACTTGCAGAACTCGTCTTGATTGAGCCGGTGACACGCTACCGGCTATACTTTTCCGCGCGCGCGCAAGATGTTGTGACCGGTGGGCTGCCTATAGTTTTAGTCTTCGACGCAAACAATGGCACTCAACTCGCGCAGTCGAAGTCTCTTCCACAGGATACCGCCCCGTGGCAAGATTTCACCGTCGATTTTACAACGTCGCAGGGCACTAGCGCCGTGATAATCAGCTTCCAGCGACAAAACTGCACGGGGTTATGCCCGATCTTCGGTCGCACTTGGCTCGATAACTGCTCGTTGCAGAAGTACTGAGTCTACTTAGTGCGACACCGTAATACTTTCGCGCGGAAGATTGGTAAGCCTCTCCTTATACGAGGCGCGCAAACTCAAACTTCTTTGTGTTTAGGTTTACCAATATCGGCTTGATAGGATGTTTTACAGCTCATTCTATCGCTGCTTATTAAGCGCAGTTGAAGTTTCAGGTTTAGCTGTGGGGAGATTCTCTTAAGTAGTGGGCGCAACAATCAAAGCTTTTAACACATGCCTTGTATTACTCTTAATGTTGTATTCAGTTGTCCTGAGCGTCGAATCTTCGGACGACATACGGGTAGGAGACAATAGAAACTCCCTTGTTACCCTAAACCGCTTCGGCAACTTCTACACGGGATCAAATGTAGAACAAAGTTCGGGGGACGCTGCTACGATCAACGTAAAAGCGTTCGGCGCGATTGCCGACGGCGCATCACATAAAATCAGCAGCGCCGATATTACTGGAAACGCCATCAGATGGCGCGGCACATACTCCGTCGGGGACGAATGGGACTACGTCGCTTTACAAGAAGCGATCTACGCGGCGTTTGGCGGCCCGCAAAATGATGATACTCCGACGGGTTGGCACAGAACCCGGTATGCTCACCTTAATAAGCCACTCTTCATTCCACAAGGCTCTTATGTCGTTAACAAAACTTTGGAGTTAAAGGGCGTGTCAGGCTTCCGCATTCAAGGAGCGATGCGACTTTCGACAACAATTACGCAGGTTTCGCCGAACAAGCCTGTTTTGTACGCCGACGGGCTTTCCTATGGCGTAATTGAGGGCATCTCGTTTAGCGCGGGAGCGGCTAACAGTAACGCGCTTATCGAGATCGATTGGACGGGCGCTGTTTCAAGCCTCAAACCTCAGCAGCTTACCGTCTCCGATTGTGTGTTTCACGGGCAAAACGTTGCGGCCTATGGGCTGAGGATCGCCAAGTCAGGCGCCATCGCGCAAGGCGACACCGTTCTGCTCAATAATAATCTTTACATCGGTTGCACAGAAGCCGGGCTTGCCGCCGGTTCTCCTTCTTCCTACGCCTTCAACGCCCTCTCCATTATGTCGCACGGCGGGAACGTGCAAGGTTGCCCGCGTTACGGCATCGTCACTTACGCAGGCAGCGTTTTCGTTCACGGCACGAGCTTCCAGAATGGGGACAACACCGCCGATTTCGCTTCGTTCTCAGGCGTCCACGAAAGCATCCCCTTTATAGGTGTGCGCAGTGAATCTTTGCGCGTCGTGCTCTCAATCTCTGTTCAGAACTTCATCGTTGACGGCTTGGAGCACACGCCTTCTTTGCAAACGTGGAACAAGGGCGGAATGACAACGGTTAGTGCTGTCTTCGGCGGCACGGACGGGCGCGCCTTCAAGGTCACGGGCGTTAAAGGGGCGATGGGTGAGGAGCCGTCGTGGGCGAGCGTGCCGTCTGGCGGCAGCACAACCTCCGGCGGCGTAACGTTTCAGCAGTATGATTTTAACGTTATTGAAGCGATGCAGGCTTCCATTCGTTCGAGTACGCTCTTCGGTGGAAGGATCAGAATCGGGGCGCCTCAAAATCCAAGCCAGATTTCGCAACTTATCGTGTCACGGCCGGACTGGCTCGTACCCGGCGTTGCTGACGACGCTTCGGGACAGAGTCGTAACCTAGTTTCGATCTCAAACGTGCTTGTCGTGCATGGCGCGGCGTGGGCTGTCACCTCTGGGAGCGCCGGCGGTGCGCCATTTTATTCTTCATCCCAGCTAAATTTGGGAACACAGCCCATTATATTTTCACGCGGAAGGCTGGGAGTACCTTACCGCGACATCGGTATCGCTCCGGGCGACGGTTACCAAGCTACGGGAGATCAAACCGACATCTCGCGCAATGTAGTCGGCGTAATTGGGACGCTCGGCAAAATCAGCCGGAGCGGAACTAACGCTGAAGGAGAGGATTTGAATATACAGGGCGGGCTGGGCGCGGGCGCGGGCGGCGGCGGCGCAATACGCCTGCGCGCGCAAGCTCCGACCGCAAGCGGGGCCGACGTTCCTGATGCTCAGGATAAAGTGATCATTGATTATCGTGGGGTGTCGGTGGGCGGCGGCGCAAGCATCTCGCGGCTTCTTTCCGAAGTTGCAGCGTGGAATCCGCCGCCAATGGCGAGCGGCGAAACGGTGGTGACAGAGGTGGCTGTTCCGGGGGCGAAAAACGGGGATGTTGTTGCCGTCGGTTTCAGCAGTATCACCGCCGGAGGATGGCAAATCTCTGGACAAGTGACGGCGAACGGCGTCGTCACCGTTACTCTAACAAATCAAACGGGGCGCGCCACGGATTTAACATCGGGCACGCTGCGGGCATCGGTAACACAGTATTAACAGAGTCCGGATGCGTAAGACAACATGTCACGCATAATGCTATGAGCCTCTACGAATTTACGATCCGACTTGCAAGGCGCATTTATCAAATTGTAGGTTATAACAGTTTTTGTGAAGCCGTCGGCATCTTCGTGACGAATGAGCGTTGTTGCCGGTTCATTGTTTGAGCGCATGTCGTCGGCTGAATCATTATCTGGTAAGTAAAGAAACTCAAATGAGAATACTTGTAACGGGCGGGGCGGGATTCATCGGGTCGCATTTAGCTGAACGCTACTTAGAGCGCGGCGACGAGGTACACGTTTTAGACGACTTGTCTACCGGCAGTATCGAGAACATCCGGCACCTAAAGGGGGAGAAAGGGTTTCAGTACACGATAGACACGGTGCATAACCAGTCCGTAGTGGCTGAGCTCGTGGACTGGTGCGACTGTGTGGTGCACTTGGCGGCGGCGGTCGGCGTGAAGCTGATCGTACAGAGTCCCGTTCGGACGATAGAGACGAATGTGCACGGAACGGAGGTGGTGCTTCAGCAGGCGAACAAGAAGAAGCGCAAGGTGTTGGTGGCGTCAACCTCTGAAGTGTACGGGTTGAGCACGCAAGTGCCGTTTCGTGAAGACGGCCCGTTGGTGATGGGGGCACCAACGAAAGGAAGATGGAGCTATGCGTGCTCGAAAGCGATAGACGAATTTCTGGCTTTGGCTTACTGGCGGGAGAAGCGGCTGCCGGTCGTCATCGTCAGGCTCTTTAACACGGTGGGGCCGCGCCAGACCGGACAGTACGGGATGGTAATCCCGACCTTCGTGCGACAGGCTTTGGCTGGCCGGTCGCTCACCGTCTACGGCGACGGCAGCCAAACGCGCTGCTTCGGCTACGTGGGCGACGTGGTGGGAGCACTCGTAGGGCTGATGGACGAGGAGCGAGCGGTGGGCGAGGTCTTCAACATCGGGTCGAAAGAAGAGGTGACGATCCGTGAAGTGGCGGAGCGGGTGAAAGAGTTAACGAAGTCGGATTCCGAAATCGTCTTCGTGCCGTATGAGGAAGCGTATGAGTCCGGGTTCGAGGACATGCCGCGCCGTGTCCCAGACATCTCGAAGGTTTCCCGTCTCGTCGGATTCCGCCCCAGCCTTAGTCTTGACGACATCCTCCAAAAAGTTATTGACTTCCAGAGCGGGCGACAAACGCCTGACTGAGATTGATCCAATCGTTGTGCTCGAGGGCAGCACCATGGCGAAATTGACTTAAGATAAGATGGCTTTGATCGCCTTCTTAAGATTGCCACAAACTGAGGTTGTATATCAGAGCGGGCATAGGGTAGAGAACTGAATGAGAATACTTGTGACAGGCGGTGCCGGTTTTATCGGTTCTCACCTGTGCGAGCGGTTGTTGGGTGAAGGACACGAAGTGATCTGCCTCGACAACTTCTTCACCGGGCGACGCGAGAATGTTCTTTATCTGTTAGAGAAACCTCGCTTCGAGTTGGTGCGGCACGATGTGGTTGAACCCGTCCTGCTCGAAGTCGATCAAATTTACAATCTCGCGTGTCCTGCCTCGCCGGTGCATTACCAGTACAATCCGGTGAAGACCGTGAAAACGAACGCCCTCGGCATGATCAATATGCTCGGACTCGCCAAGCGCGTGCGCGCGCGCATTCTGCAAGCTTCGACTTCAGAAGTTTACGGCGACCCGCACGTGCATCCGCAGCGGGAAGATTACTGGGGCAACGTAAATCCGGTTGGGATCAGGTCATGCTACGACGAAGGCAAGCGCATCGCCGAGACTTTGATGATGGATTATCATCGCCAGAACAATGTGGACACAAGGATCGCGCGCATCTTCAACACTTACGGGCCGCGTATGTCGGAGCAGGACGGCCGCGTTGTTTCAAACTTCATCGTGCAGGCGCTCGGCGGCGAGGGACTGACCGTGTATGGGACGGGCGAGCAGACGCGCTCGTTCTGCTACGTGGACGATCTTGTGGAAGGTTTGATCCGGTTGATGAACGCGGAGGGCATACACGATCCGGTGAACTTGGGTAACCCGTCGGAGTTTACGATCAGAGAATTAGCCGAAGAGGTGATGGGCGTCGTCGGCTCGAAGCAAGATGTTAAGTTCTGTCCGCTCCCGCAAGACGATCCGCGTCAGCGCCAACCCGACATCACGCGCGCCAAAGAGCTTCTTGGTTGGACGCCGACTATCCCCTTGCGCGAAGGTTTGAAAAAGACCGTCGAGTATTTCGCCGGGCGCGTTAAGGGTAAATCGAGCGGTGCGGCTGTCAGGGAAAATGATTAACACCACTTCCTCAACGAAGCTCACGAGCGAGTCGTCCGCGCCAGCCCCCACGACGATCCCCGCGCTATGTCTCTCCGCACTCACCAAATACGGCAAAGCGGATGCCATCAACCAGAAACAGGGCGACGAGTGGTTGCACATGCGCGGCGACGAATTCACACACCGCGTGCGCCGCGTGGCGCTGGGGTTGGCCGCCCTCGGCATTCGTTCCGGCGACCGCGTCGCATTGATCTCGGAGAACCGCGCGGAGTGGACGCTCGCCGATCTCGCTATTCTTAGTCTCGGCGCGATCAATGTTCCCATCTACACGACGCAAGCTCCCGATCAAGTGCGCTTCATTCTCCAAGACTCCGGCGCGCGTGCGCTGTTCGTTTCCGGGCGTCGTGTCTATAGACACGCGAAGCCTGGCATCGAAGCCGCCAGTGAAATTGAAAACATTATCTTTTTTGATGTGGATGCGGCGCACGGAGTTGAACGCGCGACGACTTTGGAAGCCGTCGAACGCGCGGGCGAAAAGGAAGAGGAGAGAAGCCCCACAGCGTTTGATGAATTGGCGGCTCGCGTGCAAGCTGACGACACGGCGACGATCATCTACACTTCGGGCACAACGGGCGAACCGAAAGGCGTGGTGCTGACGCACAACAACTTCGTCTCAAACGTTCTTGCCATTTCCGCTTCACTGCCGATCTCATCCGCGGACATCGCGCTCTCCGTGTTGCCTTTGTCGCACATCTTCGAGCGCACGGTCTTTTATGTTTTTTGTTGGAACGGCGTGTCGGTGTATTACGCCGCGTCGTTTGATCAAGTCGGCGAGCACTTGAAGGAAGTGCGCCCAACGATCATGACAGCCGTGCCGCGACTTTTTGAAAAGGTTTACCACCGCATTGTGAAGCAGGGAACGTCCGTCGAAGGATGGAAGCGGCGACTCTTTTCGTGGGCGCTTGAGACGGGAAAGCGTTACGCCGAGTTGCGGGACTTAGGCAAACCTGTGCCGCTCGCGCTGAGGGCGCAGCAAAAAATCGCCGACCGCCTCGTGTTCTCTAAGTGGCGCGAAGGCGTCGGCGGGCGACTTCGCTATTTCGTCTCCGGCGGCGCGCCGCTTTCGCCCGCACTCTCCTATGCTTTCCTCGCCGCCGGAATTCCCATCCTGCAAGGCTACGGCATGACGGAGACGTGCATCGTCTCGGCGAATCGGCCGGAGAACAACCGCGTTGGGTCGGTGGGCGCGGCGTTTCCCGGCATCGAGGTGAAGACGGCCGCAGACGGAGAGATTCTCGTGCGCGGGCCGAACATCATGCGCAGCTATTACGGCGAAGCGGAAGCGACGGCGGATGTGTTCACTTCCGAAGGTTGGTTTCAGACAGGCGATGTCGGGCGCATGGACGAGGAAGGGCGACTCTACATCACGGATCGCAAGAAGGAACTTTTCAAATTATCGAACGGCAAATACGTTGCGCCGCAACTCGTCGAGAGTTTGATCAAACAATCGTCGCTCGTCAATCAAGTCGTCGTCATCGGCGCGGGGCGCAAGGCTCCGGCGGCGCTCATTGTTCCGGACTGGGACGCGCTGGCGGGCGTGATGGCGGGCGCGAAGGAGAGTTTGCCCGACGCGCGGGCGCTGGCGAGCCGCGACCCGAAGGCAATCAAATTTGTTCAGCGCGAAGTGGCGGCGCTCACTGCGCCGCTTGCCGATTACGAGCGCGTGCGCCGCGTCGCGCTCTTGCCCGAAGAGCTTTCAATTGACGGCGGCGAATTGACGCCGACGCTGAAGGTGCGCCGTCGCGTCGTGGATGAAAAATATCAAAGGTTGATCGAGGAATTGTACGGTGGGGTTGCTGCTGAAACTGAACGAGAAGTTTGACGGGCGAGAACGGGGACGGCTCTCTTTTACGCTCTCGGCGACGCCTCAAGGCTGGCGAATCTGCCCTCTAATTTTCTGACATCGGCGCGGATCAAGACTCTCCATCCGTTTACCAACTTTAATGATCTCCGCGAGCGCGCGCTCCCAGATCGGCTTTGTGTCGTAGGCACGCTCTTCGAGCTTTTCTCAGCGCGCATCCATGCTGTCAAGGCGTGCGTCTGTAGAACAAGGCGCGCGAGGATAAGCTTCAAACCATCGTTCGGCAGATCCCGTGTGGTGTTTTCGCTCATGCTGAAGATTATGAGGTTATGCGAGGCGCAGTTCAAGCGAGAGTTATGCTTCGCAATCGCTATTGCCCACGCATCGGATTTTCGTTCGCCATCCGTTCACCAAACACCGCGTCATTCTCCGTTACTTTAAGTAA